>CAIRAY010000094.1 GCA_903876665.1 uncultured Fibrobacterota bacterium
CACCACCTTTCTACAGGAGCTCCTCGACTATCCCCTGCATCCAACTAGCTTCCCCAACCCTTGTAACGCGAACTCATTTCACGAAGGAACCAGCATCTTGTAAGGTACGGACAGTAGTCTAGCAAGCTAGAACTCTCCGTAGGCTCCTTCAAGAACTTGGTTCTGATTGGGTTACCCACTCATACACAGGGGTGTATAAGTCTCCGTATCCCAGCAAGCTGGGACGGTCACTATTCAATATCGAAGGAACCTTAAATGTCAAATTAAGGATTCTTGATGCAGCGCACAGAGAGCCCGAGTTGCTTTTGATTAAATTCAACGCTGAGGGTCTTTTCATCCCAATGCAAAAAGCGATGGGTTGCTTGAGCTCCGTTGGAGGGGTTTTCCGATGCGGTCCAGTAATTTGCGTAATTGGTTGCCACTTCAAAACCACCGGCGGCATAACGGTAACTTGTTGGTCTACCCGAAAAGCCCGAGAGATTATCATAGTTCGAGGCAGAATTATCCCAGTACGAGGAGCCTGTTCCTTTCATTTTCATTTTAGCTCCTGCCACCGAATCGTTCAAGAAGGTAGACAAAGTGACCCACTCACTTGCCTTGGGAATATGCCAGCCAATTGGGCAAATCCCGCGATGGTTTCCTGCATCAATGAGGCCTGCGCAGGCAGTGGCATTACAGGAGGCTGGCAAATCCATGGCTTCGGCCCATTGATATAGGCCACCCATGCCACCATTGCAATTCGTTGCAATATCGTTTCGGCAATACTTTTCCAGAACAGAATTATTGGCTTGATTCGCTGTTGCCCCGGCACCTGAAACCAGGGTCCCCACATTTAAATTTTCAGCCATCCAAACTTGAGTCCCGATGACTTTGGTACTATACATTCCTTCCGAACAGCTTATGACATTTTGGGCGGCATAATATGGACATACCTGAGCATTTAATCCTGCTACCGAAGAAGATGATGCAATAGTCGATGAAGACGATACAACCACCGAGGAAGAAGCACCAAGGGATGACGACTGACCTACCACAGAGGAGGAAACATCAATCGATGACGATTGGATCTCTCCCGAAGAGGATGCATCAATCGATGACGATAGCGTAGCCACCGAAGAAGAAGAGCCCAATCCTGCAGAAGAGTCTGGATTCATTAGCGCACTACCCGTTTCTCCACAGTTTTGAAGCAACAGCGCGAGCGCGAATAACGAGAGATAGTAGTGATTTCGCATTCTAGGTCCTTTTTGAGTATTGGCGACGATGAACGAAACCTAGATAATTCAACCCCCCTCTCACATACAAATTGTCACAATATCCCGATTCAGGTGGAATAAATGATTGAGGTAATCCCAACCACACAACTGTACCTTGTCGGAAGGGACGCAATTTTCATTTCAGGTAACACAGCTACGATAATAGCCACCGGGATGAACTCCCTATTTCTATATTCCGCATCCATCACACCGAGGTATGTATGAAATGGAACTTTCCGATTAGCATTCTTTGTTTCGCCATCCTCGCACAAGCTGCTTCAGGACCCTCCATGGATTCCTACACCCTAGGTGGCGCAGGGGCCGTAAGCACCCAAACCATGAACACACAAACCACTCAAATCGGATATGTGGTGGGTCAGACCTATGCAGCGAGCCACATCAGCTATGGCAGTGGAATTATCTTACGCGCTGGGTTCTGGGTAGAAGTCGCGTCCGAACAAGCGCCGGTCGTTGTGACTCCCAATTCATCGACCCTTCTGGCTCAAGGGATTCAAGTGCAATTCCAGTCCCAGACCGCATTGGTTTCTTTCCAAATGGAACGTACCACACCCGCCAAGGTCCGCCTGGTCTCCATCCAAGGCAACCAAATCGGCGCACTGTGGAACGGAACGTTGTCTGCAGGCCCATCGCAAATCGAAATCTCCTTGCGCGATGTGGGGACCCAACCCCTGTTCCTGTTGGTCGAAGCCGGCAATGCCCGCAAGACCTTCCGCTTTACCCCAAATTTCGACAAATAAACTCCGAAGGGAATACATACCATGACAATTCACAAACAAATTCTCAGCCTCGCCCTGGTGGCTTCTGCCGCCTTTGCTGCCGTGCCCAGCACCATGCTGTTCCAGGGCTCCATGTCCCAAGATGGAACCCCCGTCAGTGGCAGACACAAACTCGTGGTGCAACTTTGCACCAGCTCATCCGTAAATATTTCTTCAGGGTGCCAGACCGTATTTTCGGACAGCGCAAGCTTTACCCAGGGCTACTACTCCGTCGCTTTGACCTCCCTTCCCTCTTTTGACCAACAGTGGTACATGGATGTAACCATGGACAATGTTCCACCTCTTGTCCGCACGGCACTGACCTCGGCCCCCTCAGCGCTCAACGCGGCTGTTGCTACACGCGCCAATTCGGCCACACTTGCGGATTCAACAACTGGAGGAGCCAAAAGGGCTGCGACTGCTCAGACCGCCCAATCTCTAACTGGCGACCCCGTATTACGCCTAGATCCAGAGACGCGTATAGAAATTCCAACGACGGGAGCCTATTTGGTGAGTCGGACCGCTCCCGTCACAGATGGAAATAGAAATGAAGCTTTTGTTCGTGTCTGGGGTACTGGAACAACGGTCGAACTTCAAGCAACCGATTTTACCAATGGCGTAAAAACGAGCACTTCTCAACTGTTAATGTCCAATTCTAGCACCAATCTAACTACACCCGCAACTTCAATCTCAGGCACTCTCACAGTTAATGGAACGGTCACCCTGGGTTCACTCCTTAAGTTGACCCCAGTATTGGCCGCTAATGTGCCAGTATGCTCCGTAAATTTGAGGGGCTCGGTCCTGCTGGTCAATATGGATAGAAGTGGCCCAGGCGCCTATGCATTTGACAACTTGCTTGTTTGCCAATATTATTCCAATCCCGGTGGAACAGGCTACCGTTGGCTCAAAATCCCCATGGACATCTGGTAGCAGCCACTGAATCCTCCAGGACTTGCAGAGCCACCCCACGGGGTGGCTTTTCTACATTTTGCGCATGACCCAACCCATCCCCGAGCTCCTTGCCCCCGCTGGCGACATTGAACGCATGCGCATTGCCTTTGCCTATGGCGCAGACGCCGTTTACGCCGGGCAGCCTGCCTTTTCCCTGCGGGGCCGCGAAAATGGCTTTAAGACCGTCGCAGACCTGGGCGAGGGCATCCGGGAGGCCCACGCGCTGGGCAAGCTCTTTTTTGTGGCTTCGAACCTTTTCCCTCACAACGCCAAAGTGGGCCCCTTCCAACGTGCCCTGTCTGAAATCATCGAGCAAGGTCCCGATGCCCTGATCATGGCCGACCCTGGCATGATCGCCTGGGTCAGGCACGAATTCCCCAAAGTCCCCGTCCACCTTTCGGTACAGTCCCACGCCCTCAACTGGATCACCTGCAAATTTTGGCACGACCTGGGCGTGGAACGGGTGATCCTCGCCCGCGAACTCAAGCTACGCGAAATCACCGAAATCCGCGAACAGGTTCCCGGACTCGAGCTGGAAGTCTTTGTTCACGGCGCAGTCTGCATGGCCAGCTCCGGGCGCTGCATGATCAGCAATTACATGGAGTACCGCGACGCCAACCAGGGCAATTGCAACAACGCCTGCCGCTTCCCCTTCGAACTCACGGCCACCTCCCCTGACCTGCCCCCAGGCGAATCCATCCGCGTCACCGAAGACGAACATGGCACCTACCTGTTCAACGCCCGCGACCTTTGTGCTCTGCCCATCCTGGAGCAAGTCGTTGCCTCCGGCGTCCAGTCTTTAAAAATCGAAGGCCGCACACGCTCGCCCTATTACCTGGCCCAAGTGGTGCGCGGCTACCGGCTCGCACTCGATGCCATCGCACAAGGCCAGCCCATTCCACCCGAGGCCCTGGCCGCCGTACATGCCACGGATGCGCGTGGCTGGATGAGCGGATTCTACACCTCGGACGACCCCCTACCCCAGAATCTGGAAGCGGACCGAAGCGGAGCCCTTCGTTCGGAAGTGGTTGCTCAAATTCGCGAATGGGACCCCGCCCGCTCACGCTTGCGGATCTCGGTTCGCAACCGGATCATGGAAGGGGAAACCCTGGAATTGCTGACACCCCACGGCACCAAAACAATCACCGCAACCAATCTGGTAAACCAGAAAGGTCAAAAGACAGAAAAACTCCATTCGGGCCTCGAAAACTGCTATCTGGATTGTCCAGAAAACCCTCCGCCACACAGTTTCCTTGTCCGCCATCTTTTTTGACTATCTTCTCTCCCAGATATGTCACAACTGATCGAACAGTTCGACTCGGAATACAACAAAGGCAATCTCGATGAGCTTGCCCGTTGCGCCTTGCCGTTTATTCGCAATCACTGGGTGGACCTACGGAACTTTATCGACCGGTTCCGCCCCCTGCTCGGGGACGAGCGGCTCGACACCATCGTAAAACTGTTTATTTTGCACTACAACATGCCCTTTGACATGGGCCTCTACATGTCTTCCCAGCGCAAATTCATCGAAGACACCGTGCAACGAAGCAATTCGGTAACCAGTCCCGATGACCGGCGCGAAGCTGTGGCAGAATGGATTCGCGAAAACGCCCAGAAGCACCGTCACCAGGCCATTCTCAAGCAGGTCCTGTGCTTTGAAAAAGTCAAGGAGCAGATTTTGCCTTTGATCCGCCAGGCCATGGCAACAGGCGATATATCCTCGTTACGGTAGGGCGAGCACCGAATCAATCCGCAAGGTGAGTTTGTGTGCACCTTGTGCGGAAAGATGATCCCAGTCATTCGCATCCAGTCCCGAATAGTCGTGCAGACCCATGCGATGCTGATCCAGTAAGCGGAAATTCCCAAAGCGAGATTCCCAACCCAAAATCCGCGCAAGCACTGTGTCCGCCTGAGCCAAAGAGGGACCGTAGCGTCCCCAAGCCCCCACATCCCGAAACCCAGGATGTTGCGGAAAAATTACGCCCACCACCTGAACCTGGGCCTGTTGCAACTCGGCCAGCATAACCTCCAAACTATCCATGGTGGTCTTCCAAGAAGGTGGGTACCCCACGAGACCTGGAACCTCCGTGAACCCGGTAGGATTTTCGCCCCAGGAATCGCTTTCCAAGGGGAAATACCCGTTTGCCTGAGATGGATCGCCTAAAGGAAAATAGTCCGACGAGGCCAGGATTTGATCGACATCACCGGGTAAACCTGCATCCCAATAGGCATGGTTTTGATCATAACGGCTCCCCACGCTGGCAGCAAATTGCGGAAGAAAAATATCGCTAGAAAGGTACGGAAAAAAATCCAAGGAAAGTTCCAGCACAACGGTCTTGAGCCTTGGCAAATGAAGTTTTGCGTAATGGTGCCATTGGTGAATCATGGTCCAGGCCTCGATACTGGGTGCCGCCATATTCAATCCCTTTTGTCGCAGAATACTCGGCTCGACTCCATGGTATGCACGGGAGCTTCCGAGCACAATCAATTCCAGGCTATCCCTTTGTTGCAGCATCAGAACCTGCTTCAAGCCATAGGTGATTCCGCCCTGGGACACAAGGTCCAGTTTGTCATATTGAAACACGCTATCCAGGGAAATTTCCCCACTGGCAGTTTGTCGCACCCATAGTCCAGGGCTAAGCAGGTCGCCTCCTCCAAGCAATTGAAGCGTGGCCCCATCCGCAATCCGAATGGCATATACTGCTGAATGAGTTTCGGAGGCATCCACACCCGAAGCCACCGCAAATCCCGGGAGATTGCTCCACTCCGAATAGTCCCAGCCACGCATTCCTGTAGGTGCCGCAAGAGTTCCCAGCACCACGCCAGTATGGGGATCCATGCGGAACAGATATTCATGGATTCCGTAGGGCTTACCCACCAAACTAGACGACTTATCGTATCCAAAATCCAAAAATAAGACTTCGGGATTGGGGCCGGGCCGCATGGAAGCATTGCAAACTTGAGTGGATCCTAAGGAATCCTTACCATTCTGAGGAAAGCGGAAGCGGGTGGAGACCATTCCCGTAGCCGTGTCGAGAATGCGCAAATCCGTGAAGGAAGAAAGCCAAAAACGCCCATCCGTGCTACTGCCATCTGGGAATCGTCCCGCCCAGGGGAGTGCTTCCGCAGCCCCCTGCAAAACCCCATCCTGAATTTGCCACGCATAGGTTTTCCCTTTGGACCATAAAAGGGAATCGCTATTGGGAGAACCTTGCTCTGCAAACTGGATCCTGAGTTTATGCGTAATCTCATCCATTACCCAGCGGGGAGAATACACACTGGAAGTCCCCAATGACAATGCTTCATGGGGGTTGGAGAACGGAGCGACGCTCCCTTGGGAGACTCCAGACTGCCCATCCGACCGAGTTCCCCAGGCCAGCCACTTTCCTTCGGGACTAATGGATGGCAAGCGGGGTGTTGCCACAAATGTTGTATGCATCAAGGCCCAGTTTTTCTGCGAAAAATCGAGGGTCAACAGCTCACCCGAACCCCCCTCCACTACCACCATCTTTACCGCGTCGGTGCCAAAGAAACTACGCAGATCGGCGCGAGTCGCCACAATCCGCACCGCAGACTGGGTGGGTTCAGAAAGCCCATCGGGACCAAGCGTGGTCGGTTTTTCAATGGGTCCGCGCACCACCCGAAATCCAATATACTCGGTTTTTGTGGATGAATACACTCCATAAATGTCGTGACGATTCCGCACATCCAGCTCCTGCAAGGCGTGGCGGAAGCTCGCTCCCTTGACCATACGCTCGGAGGAGGAGTTCGGCCCGCTTGGCCCCACATAATTGACCACAGCCTCTTTCGGGTATTCCCCATACCAGTCCCCCACCCATTCCATGGCATTGCCCGCAAGGTCGCAATATTTGCCCAGGGTTTCTTGCAAAGCACAAACCTCGTGCAAGTGGCCCTCGGAGTTGCCTTGCAGCCAGGCAAATTTAGATGCAATCGTAGAGTCATTGCCCCAAGGGAATCTCCAGTTGCCATCCTTACGAGAGACAAATTCCCATTCCGCTTCGGTGGGTAGCCGATATCCATCCCGGGAATAATCCACTCCTAGCCCTTGCAAGGCATCTACCCGACCGGATGAATCCACCTCAATGCTAGAATAGGAGTAAACAGAATCCAAATTATCCTTTTTGCTTTTGGCATTGCAAAAGAGAACCGCATCAAACCAAGAGACATTGACGACAGGGTATTGGGGAACCTGAGAATTGCCATCCAAAACCGGATTGAATCCCATAAGGCTTGAGAATTCCTCCTGGGTGACCTCGTGCTTGGCCACGGCGAAGGAATATGAAAACTCGGTTCCCACGGAGGAACCGAGCAATCCATGAAGCGGAATTTCGGAATTTGGACTGGAAAAGAACCCGCAGCCTGCGAGCAAAAACGCTCCAATCAACCCTAAAACCAATTGGAGGCGTCTAGTCATCATTTCACAAACTGGATCACCTTGGCCACGGCCCCTTGGGAAACGCGGGCAACATAAATTCCTTGAGGCACGTTTGCCAAATCCCAAGCGAAACGATGGTCACCCGAAGCCATTTCACCCAAATCAAAGGAGCGCAAGCGAGTACCAGAGACCGAGAACAAATCCACTTGGGTTGAGCCGGCCTTGGAAAGACGGAAGCCCAAGGAAAACTGATTCGCCGAGAATACCTGGAAGGAGCTAGCTTGGCTTGAGACCTGGATGGGTGTCGCGGTAATGGGAACGCCATTCCCCTTGATGATCAATGTCGCGGTGGCCACCTTGGAATCATAAGTATAGTCGTTCGCCTGGTAGGTGATGTGAATTGTCCCGTATTGGCCAGGTGCAGGCATAAATTCCAAAACTTTGCTATCTGCAGAGAGGGTCAATGTACCGGCATAGCCGGTTTCCACAATGACCGGATTGATGAACCGTACGCCTTGGGCCTCAGGATCCGTGGCCTGAGCCAGGGTCGGGGTAATATGGAAGAGAGTGTCATTTCCGATGGTCCAAGTTTTTACCGCATAAAGGGTTGGAGGCATATTGCGGACACGGAAGGTCACCGTTTTGGTTAATGAATATGTGCCATCGGTAATGGTAAATTGGAAGGCATCGGTACGAAATTCATTGGTGCCCAGGAACCCGGCACTTGGCTTGTAGGTAAAGCTTAACCCACTGGTGGCCTTGGTGATGGTGCCCATTCCTCCGGTGATGGAGGAAAAAGTCACCACGTCGCCATCCGGGTCCGCAATTCCGAGCGCACTCAAGCCAACCACCAGGCCGGTGCTCGCATAACTGACATCAATGGTGGTGTCCTTGATGCTGGGTTTGCGATTGATGTTGAGGGTAATACGGTGCATGCTGGTTTTGCCTGCATTGTTCAGCACAAAATTAAAAGAAACCACCGCAGGAACCCCGGTAGCAGGCTGATCGTAGGTGATGGATGTGCCTGTGACCGTTAAGGTTCCCAAGGCAGCACTCATCGCAGGGGCTGTAAAGGTCGCTCCGCTAGAAGCCGACACATCGGTCAAAGAAATCGTTTTGGAAGCACCGTCTGCCAAGGTGTAGGTCTTACTTTTACCCGTGGGGAAACCCGTGGGAGGCGGATTGGCACGCGCCATGTAATTCTGGAAAATAGTCCCCGCAGGGGAAAGGGCGGAGGTAGACAGATTCATCGCCGTGCCCGTTTTGAAAATGGAGGATCCTTGGAAGTCGCTGACCGACCACATGCAAGAGCTGATCTTGTTCTGGTCCATCCAGTCCAGCCAACCCGTTGCCGAATATTCATTCGGAGCACCTAAGCCATCGGCAGTTGTGGAACCCCATTCCGATCCAAAAACGGCGGCACCGGAGTTCATGGCACTGTTGGCGCTGGAACTGATTGTACCGCCAAAGTTATGTGTGGCGGAATAAAAATGGAAGGTGTACGCCACATTGGCGTACTTTGTGTGTAATGGATTACTTTGCGAGGCCATTTCGCCTGGCTTCTGGCTCCAGGAGGTGCTTCCCACGAGGACCAGATTGGTGCTACCAGCAGCACGAATGGCCGCGATGACTGCGTTTGCATAATTATAGATGGTTGCGGCGCTCTGGTCGACGGGCTCGTTGTATACTTCCCAAATGATGTTGGGGCAATCCTTGTACTGGGTGGCCATGGCACTAAAGAAGGCCACCGCTTCACTTTGCTCGGAGCTTGCGTTATGGGAATGCCAATCGACGATCACATAAATATCATTCAGGATCGCAGCCTGGATGACGGCATCGATGCGTGCTTTATGCAGAGCCTTGGCATCGGTCAAATTGGTGGAGAGATAACCGGAATTTCCATCGGCGCCGATCGGATTCTCATTGTTGCCGTAGTACTTGATGGCCATGGCGGCTCGAATCACCGAAATATCCATATTATCCACAAACCAATCTACGGTCTTTTGGTTGTAGTAGTTTGCGCCTTCGTCCGAAGACCAATATAGGCTTGGGCCCTTGAGCAACACACTATTGGTGCCCGCGGCATCCTTGATGTTTTTGCCCACTGTCTTGATTTTGCCATAGTAGCTGACCGGACCAGCCACGGCAACCGAGACAAACAAACTGGCCAAAGCCAGAAAACTCAGGGAACGACGAATTGTAGAGTTCTTCATATTTTCCTCCAAACCATCAGGGGACGATGGGAACCTTAAACGAATACAGGTTGCTCCGGGTCTTGACCACGAGTAATATAATTCCTTGATCGGGCAGCTCCGAGCCATACAGGGCAACATCTGTTCCCAAAACTGGAGCATTGCGCCGGAGTAGTAATGTTCCGCCTAGGGAATAAACGTCGACACTTTGAATGGGATCCCGAGCGGAATTACCAAGCGTCAGATTGGCCCCCTGCCACGCCAGGGCCATGGTCGCAGGCTTCCCCCGAGAAAGAGAACCTTGTGGCAAATTCAACCCGTATGCCAAGGTGTCCAAGGAATCAGGAACAGAGAAGGCCAGCGCATCGAAATTGACCTGGTTTGCCGTACCCGAGAAGGTCAGAGAAAGCGTGAAAGTACCAGCCTCTAGGGCCATGTGGGTCTTGTGATCCACAAATTTAGTCATGCCACCCGTGCTGACAACAGGGATCGAGCCCGAGGCTGCGCCGATGGTGTAGGAAACCTGATTTGAGGAGCTCAGCGAACCCAAGGACAGCCAGAGGTTGTATACGCCCGCCGTGGCTACCTGAAAGGTATAGGTTAAAGTGGCGCCGTCGGAAATTTCGCCCATGAACTTTCCACCGGAACCACCCTGGCCCGCAATTTCGGCGGTGCCCGCTGCGGTCAAGTAGTTCTCCGCCTGAATCGCATCTCCGACCGAACCGCTACCCGAGCGGGAGCTGCTACTGGTCTGGATGGAGCAATCCACAGAGCTGGAAGAAATACCGGATTTGGTGGTGCCTTGACCCAATTTGATGATGGCGTCATTCACCCAGGTTCCGGATGTGGTCAGACTCCAAGGACCCGAGTCACTTCCTCCACCATTCAACGCCGCACTGGTTTCGGGTTTGTCGATCATGGACCAATTGGCCCAGCTGAGCTTTAGGCTCTCGACCATGCTCATAAAGGTATTGACGCGGCTCCAATTGATAGTCCCGTTGCCATCTGCGTTGGGAGTTCCCCATTCGGTAATGAAAATGGGAAGACCTTGGCAGTGGCTGTACTTCATGCGGGCAACGAGACCCTGGTGCGCATCGTCAGAGGCATAAAAGTGCAGGGCGTAGGCGATGTTGATCCACTGGGTGATGGGGTTTGCTTGGGCGGAAGAGATGTCCTGGGACCATTGGGGCGTACCCACGATGATCAGGTTGTTCGGGTCATTGGCGCGAATGGCGGGAATCACTTGCTCGGCAAAAGTCTTGATGGTAGCCCAGGTGGTGTACCCGTTGGAGGAGTTGGATCCGTTGGCATACAGCGGCTCATTGTAGATTTCGTAGATCACATTCGCAGGATATCCCTTGCCCTTTACATAATTGGATACCGACTGGAAATAACTTTTGACCGCAGCCGTATTGAGGTGTGCATTGTGAGAATGATTGTCGATAATAATGTATACACCAGAGCTAATGGCCCAGTCAATCATGTTCTGGGTTCGGGTGAGATCCATTCCCCCAATAGCGGCTCGAACCACATCAACCTTCCAAGAATTGGCGAGCGTGGATACGGCACCGGCGTTATAAAAACGATCGCCACCCCAGCCTGGGGTGTCCCAAAACATGCTCATGCCACGCAATTGGGGTGGAACATTGTTTTTATCGACAATCTGACCTGAAAGAACCTTGAGCTGGCCATGGCTTTGCACCGGCGTGGCCCAAGAGAACACGGTCAGGGAGAGTCCCAGAAAAAACAACATTCGTAAAGTTCGCATAACCAGCCTTGCATACAAATGATTGGCAACAAATCGATGAACCAGCGGAACACCATTTGCAACCTGAAATACTCTTTCAAATTGACATTTTTTCTGTCTTTTGCAAAACGGGTTTCAAGCCAATCCGTCTACGCCTGTATACAGGAGAAATCAGAATGGACGAACGTAGAGCCCATTCAACAGCTGGGAATACATGACCTGCAAAATGGGATTGAAGTAATCCCTTTTTACCGGGGCAAGGATGGGCGTGGTGCTGACTTTGGGTGTGCAATCCGCAAGCCAGGCTGCATTCGCAGGATCCGCCAATGCAACGGCACACAACGCCGCCTTGGCACCGGAACCACCCACCCCATATTTCTGATCGCCCGCATACTGATAACGTTCCTTCACATTGCTGACGCCGCCCAAAGCCAAGGGCTCAGCAGCACTAATAAAAGCGGTGGCACGATTCAACATGTTCAGGGCGCGGGCGTCACCAAACCAGGCATAATCCCAAGCCAAGCGCCATGGGGTGCGGTAGGATTCGTAGCTATACCAGGCGAATAGAACCGAATTGGTGGAGGAGTTCTCGGGCTTGGTGGGGACTCCGGCCTGGTTTACCCAATCCGGCCACAACCCAAAACCTGCAGCATTAATATTGTAGATCCAGTTGTAGTTCTTTTCAAGGACATCGGCCCAAGGGTGGCTTGGATCGTGTTTGGCGAATAAGCGCAAGGCCACTGGGGAAAAATAACTGGGATTGAAGGAGGTGCTCCAGCCTGCGTCACCAGGCAAAATCAGCATGGATCCGTCCTGCCATTTGATTTCTGTGTTGTAAATCTGGTTCGCGATCTGCAGGGCATCGTCCTTGTACGCAGTCAGAGTCGGAAATTGCTCATAAGCAAGCAACAAGGCTGTGGCCACATCCATGTCGGCATCGGTGGCAGAACCACTCACGGACTGGTAAAAAGAGTAGACCTTCCAAATCATTAGGTAATTGTTCGCATCGGGACGGAAGGCCTTGTGGTAGGTCCAAAGACGGTTGAAAGCATCCCAGTCGCTCATGAAATAGGCATTGAGCATGCCATAGCCAATGCCCTCCGAAACGGTAAAGCTGTCGTTGTCGAATTTGATGCGCGCCGAGCCCGCAACATTGGTTGGAAACAGATCCCTGAGGTACTGGGGAACCGCTTCATTTTCGACAGTCACATAATATTGGGTCTTCCACTCGTTGTAGCGATCAATGGCGTATTGCGGATTGGCCGTAGTTGCTGGTGCGCCAAAGTGGAACGCTTTTTTGACCGTTGGGCCAGGATCGACCACGGTGGAGGAGCTGCTATAGGGGTCAATAATTACGGATGAGGAAGCTCCTGGTGGCTGGGTTGGGGCCGGGCTATCCAAAAAACAGCCTAAAAACAACAAGGAGGCAGCAGCCAAAACGGATAGAGACAATTTCATAGGAACCTCACGAAAAGATATCCCAAAACTATATTCGTTTCGATTCTCCGGGTTTGCTAACAATTGTAAATACTGTTCTCAATTGAGGGAGAACTCAAATGCTGTGACCCCGCTCACACCTAGACTACGCTCGTGCCGGGCGCACCTAAACAAAGAAGCCCCCGCCAAAGGCAGGGGCTTCTTTTAGATTCTAAGAATGATTACTTGAGAGCGATCATCTTGGAGAAGGACAGACCCTTCGAAGCAGCCTTGATCACGTACACGCCAGCAGCAACCTTGGAGAGGTTGACAGTGCTTGCGGCAGCGGTCACGACCTGGCTCGAAACAACCTGGCCCTGGAGGCTGATGACTTCGACGGACACGGACTTTTTGCCCATGCCGGAGAATGCCAAGGAGCGACCGGTGAGGTTAGCATTCAGGGAAGCAGCTGGCTTAACGGAATTGATTGCACCTGGAGTTGTACCATTCAACCAGGAAAGGCTCTGGATTTCGAAGTTAGCAACCTTGTCGGTGGTGGTTCCGTTCTTGAGACGGATTTTGAGGGACCAAGCGTTGTTGGTGGCTTCGGTGATGGGCCAAGACTTGGTACCGGTTCCCCAGCCGTCTTTCTTGAAAGCAGCCCATGGGAGGGACTTGGCAGCGGAGGTAGCCTGAGCAGGAAGAGTGGCGTACCAGGTATCGTAGTTATTGGTGACTTCGTCCCAACCCAGTTCGATCTGGAGAGCAGCATCGGAGGTGTAGGAAATGGTGTAACCGAGATTGGCGGTGATGTTGCTTGGGCCTTCTGGCTTGTTGAAGTTAAAGCCCAGACCAGCGATACCTGGCTTGTCGGTCGCCGTAGCCGCTGGAGCGGACAAGGTGATCTTGAGGCCAGTTTCAGTCAGGTTACCATTTGGAATGACGTCACCGGTCAATGGATCGGTGGTCATCAGGGACAAATCGGGATTCATTGGGGAATAGGTGCCACCTTCGGCGCCATAACCAAACCACCAGCCTGCGCAGGTTTCTGGTGTGCCACAGGAACCATCCTGAACGGATGGAGTCTGTACTTCGTACATTGGGACAGTAAGGTCCCAAAGTAACGCTGCGGCCTGGGAAGTCATTGCGACCATGCCCAACAATGCGAGTGTGCTTTTCATTTTCATAGATCCTCTCTCTCTTTTTTGGTGTGAACTTATTGAACGTTATTTGGAAATCTATATAAGTTTTTTGTCAGTGGAATAGTAAAGAATTTTTTACAGTTGAGCTTACCGCTGTTTTTGCTTGTAATTGACATTTGGGCGTAATTCTTTGCCAATGGTCACCAGCAAAGACACCTTCCAGTGATCAGCATCACTCTGTAAATCCGAAATGGCCACACCACCAAATCCATTCGCCTTCACAAAAGAAGCAACCGACCGGATGGAGGGGATTCCGTTAAAAGCAATCGTTTCAATGGCCGAAACCGCAACTTCGCTGGATGTTTCTTTGTCCAAGGTCACGGTATAGGTGTTTCCGTTGAATTTTTCCATCAGTTCTTTATAGGAAAGAAGACCTTCATTGCCACTGCCCGGACCGTTGGATGGGGTACCGAGTCCCTTGGCTCCAAGGAAGGAGCGACCGTAAAAAGGAACCATAGGGTTTAGTTTTTGGGCGGAAATGCCCTTTCCCTTCCAGAAGTTCAGGGCCTGGATGGTTACGGGCAAAGAAGCGACAGGAGCGGCAACGGTTCCTTCGGCAGGGGAAACATCGATGGTCTGCACATTCACATAATCCGCCAGGGCAAGAGCCTCGACATCGTAACCGCTGGTCGCGGACTCATCCCAGGTTGCCGTGGCGCTCAATAGCAGTTTTGGTGTTTCCTGGGCAAAGGACGCTGCCAAAGCTTTGAGCAAGGATGCGTAATTTCCCTTGTCGGAATCCTTTGGCTGCCAATCGAGCTCAATTCCATCAATGCCCTTGGCTTTAATAAAGGTCATCAAATTCCCAACGAATGCGCCACGCTTGGCCTCGTCGCCGGCAAGGGCGGAAATAACGTCGGCATTTTCGGAGCCACCCACCGTCACCAGGATTTTTACGCCCTTGGCTTTGGCAAGCTTGACCAGGTTCTCGAAGTTGGCCAAGTCGGTTTCGTCACCGGCATTGATTCCACCGGCCTCGTCTGCGACAAAATAGGCATAGTGAACATGAGTCAGGAAGTCAAAACGGACATCCTTGGGGTAAAATTGGGAGTACTGTGCCCAAGAAGGGAAGAACCCAATGATCTTTTGAGCCTCGGCAAAAGGCAAAAATGCCAGGCCGAAAAGGAGAATCGTAGAAATCATCTTTTGAAGCATGGAATTCCCGCCTTACTTATTGAGATACACTTTTTTGTCGGCTTTCTTGAGGCAATAGGTATTGGGACGGAAGTCCACAATTCCCCTGGCCGAATCTACAACCGCGGCCTGGGTTGAGTCGCTCGCGTTCTGGTGCACATTGCTTCCAGTCTCGCAGTATTTGTAGGGACGACCCTCGGCAAAGCCTCCAATTTCGTACTGGCGCGCAATCAAGGACGAGTCGAACACAAAACTACTCAGGAACTGCTTGTCCTGGGCCACGGATTTGCCGTATACATTGAAGGCCCGAACCAAGCCAACTCGATCCGCATGGGCAGCGAGGCTATCGAACCCATCCCAAAGTGTAGAAGAAAGGCCGGTGTACTGGGTAAAAACCGTTTTGATAAAGGATGTATCGGTAAAAAAGTTTGCCGAATCCGCACCAATGGCAGCCCTAATTGCGTCCTTTTTCTCTGTGGTAACTGTGCCTGGATCCGTGCCAATAGGGAGCTTGAGGGAGTCCAAAGTCGGCTTGTTCAGTGCGACCACGGCAAGCTTGATCTGGTACAAGGCGATATCGGGGTTGATTTCGGAATAGGTGGCAATATCAAAATCCGGGGGAAGACCACCCATGTCAGCATCTTCGACCTTCATCGAGGAGCAACCTGCCAGAGAAATGGCCAGGGAAACCAGAGAAAATTTGATAATCATTGTATTGAAACGCATCATATACCTCAGGATCAGAATTTAACCGTTACATCGGCAGCGATTAAGGTCTTGTCTATTCCAAACTCGACGGGAACCGATGACGCCGCAGTCAGGTAGGTCAGTTTATTGCTCAGCATTCCGAACTGGGCGGAGAAGGTGGATCCCTTGGTGATTTCCACTTGGGTGCCAGCAAGGATCAGGGATTCTGCGGACTTCTGTAAGAATCCGTATAATGGCGTTCCATATTCCATGTTCAGGCTCTGGAAGCCGGCAAGCACGGACAAGCCACGCCAAACTCCTACTTTGGTTCCGGCCACGATGCGAGTAGACTTGCGTTCCAAGCCTTTGGACTCCGTGGTGCTTTCGAAGGAACCCTGCAAATCAAGAGCCTTTCCGTAGCCCACGATCGCAGCCAAATCTGCACCGATGCCTGCGCCCATTTTGGTAAAGGAAGACAGGCCAACAGTCTGGGAGAATGTGCCAAAGCGTCCGTTCAATGTGACCTGATTGTTCCAGACCATATCGAGCTTGCCTTGGAAACCCTTGAGATCGGGAGTGGCATAGCCCAATGGCAAAGCCATATCGAGGGATGGATCCATGTCCGCAGTAACGGCGGCCAATTCAGAAGCCTGGTAGGTCATGTTGGTGTAGCCATTGCGATAAAAGTGGCCCATTTTATAATTGTTGTCGAGACGGTAGATTTCGGACTCGGGAGGAGATGTGCTGAGGGGGGCGCTCACCTTGCCCATGAGATTGGTTTGCTGCAAAGGCAGGGACTGGTAAATGGAGTAGTACATATTTTCGAGGGAACCCGAGCGGAACTTGCCGATCACTGCATCCGCACTGGTCACCGCATCGCTGTTCAGAATGGGAGAATAGCCGACAAAGGAAGGAGTCGAAGCCAACTCGGAAACAAACTTCTCGTCATTTTGCAAATAATCAAAGACAAGCTTGGATTCAAATTCGCCCACATTCAAGCGCCCCGTCAAATTGGCGAGCAAAGACTTTCCGTCCAAGCTGTAGACGGGAGCCGTTGCTGTATGCACAACCGTTTTTGAATTGAGATAGCCCACATAAATGGTGGAGTCCGTGGTGGCACCGGTCAATGGATCGACCACTGCATCTTGGATTACATAAGTCCCTTGCTCAATAACGGATTCTCCGAAATACTTATCGAGACTGGCCTTGCTCAGGGCATACTCCACATTGGCACCGACTTCGAAGGTCTTGGAGGGTACAAGAGTCTTGGTGTTGTAGCCGAGCTCAAAACTGATCACGCGGTTCTTGTCGATCCGGATGGTATCGATTCCCATGGGCTGGATATTCAAAGAACTCTTGAGGCGATCCGAGACATCGGCAATGTTCGCACCAATATTCGCACCAAAAGTCTGCAGACCGAAGCGTCCACCGAGCAAATACCGGTCCTCGCGGTCAAAATCGAAGAACGCCTGGTCGGGCTTTTTGCCGTTGTTACGAAGACGAGCAATGGTGCCCTGGCCATGAATGTCATCGATTACGGAAATCTTGCCCGAATGGTAGTCGGCATTGAGACCTTGCATCAGGCGGGCATTGGTGTCCAGCAGGTTCTTGTAGGCCATGGCTTCGAGACGCTTGGCTTTGAATACCTCGGGCTCCTGGAGTTGCTCTCCCTGAGGCTGATTGATGGTGAGTGGCGTATAGGCAACGCGCATGTCGCCGATATTGAACTGGAGCTTTTTGCCCAAAGAGCGTCCATCGTAAGAGAACCAATGGAGCAGAAGGGGATTCACGCCCTGCTCATGGGCCTTTTGCCAGTCCTGGTGCATCCGCACTTCGACGGTGGCTTTGGACTCGGGGCTGGGCCGTGCCGTCACCACCAGGTTCATCTGCGAAAAGGCTTGGGTTTCGCTGGTCGGCGTGGTGGAATCCATTTGGTCGGATTGGGCAACGGAGGACAGGTAGCCACCCTTAGCCGTACCACCAAAGGCCAGGCCAAATGCGTTCTCTTGGATTGCAGTGACTTTATCCAAGAAGGAAATTTGCTTGGATTCCAGGGAATCCTGGGCTGCGAAGGCGCCCACCGTTACACACAGAATTGCAAGTTTAAATAGCATCTTGTTCATCGTATTCCTCAGCACTTAAAAGCCCACGTTGATCGTTGCTTCCAATTGATTCATGGAAAACTCATGCACGAGAACCTGTGCAGTCGTACTTGGGGCCATGTCGGCATTCACATAATCAGGCCAGTTGGTGACCGGGTCAATGACTCCATCCGCATTGGAGTCCACCAGCGTGACCCTTGCGTAGGTATTCTTGATATTGGCAATGCCATAATTGATGGCAAGCCAGGCCGTTTTGCTCAAGGAATAATCGAGTCCAACCATCCATTGTTGTTGTTCACCCTTGGCGACACCAACATCCACACCAAGACCGCTGGTCATTGCGAGTCCCTGGGCATTCAGGTCCATGGTTGCCTGTTGGAAACCCGCAGAGATTCCAAAGCGTTTGTAGTAGCGCCAGTAGAAACCCGCATTGAGAAATGAGGTAGCAAGCTCAGAAGCCGCCAGGGTACGGGTGGCAAACTTGTAGCTACCGCTGAGCTCCAGAGGCATGGCAAATCCAAGAAGCTTGAATACGTCGACCTTGGCTCCGCCACCCATTTCATTAAACTTGGCTTTTTCGGTTCCGATGGCCTTGGATTCTTCGAGCTGGGTAAAAATACCCTGGAGTTCGACGGCGTTGTTTTCACCATAGCCCACAATACCTACGGCTTTGATACCGACACGATTGGAAGTGGCCAATCCATTGGGCAAAGCCATTTGCACGGTAGGATCGGCCAAGGAGGCCGCGAGTGCCAGTTCTTTACGAGTCAGGACCGCAGAAGTCCAGGAATTTTTGGAATATGGAGCCACGTTGTAGCTTTTGACTTGACCATTCATCATGCCGTTGTCATCTGTGGCATTGGTGGTGCCGACCGGATTGTACTTGGGCGTAAAGTGGTACATGGCGTCAAAGGTCGAGTAAAGCGGGGAATTCACGCCGTACTTGGCCGTGTTGCCATCCTTTTCAGAATTCATGATCCGGTGAGGAATGAAAGAAGGGGATTGAGCCAAGTTGTTAAACCAGCCACTGTCGTTCATGATATAGTCTGCGCCCACTTTGACCACCCAGGACTTTTCTTTTTGGTAGCCCAAATCGAGGTGGGCAAGCAATGCGGTTCCATCCAAAACGGATTTCGTGGCCGTAAGGGTCTTTGCTGTGTCATAAGCCGTGGGAGTGTAGATATCCCCGTCGGTCAACAGAAGCGGTGCACCCAAAGAATCAAGGATATAGACTGCATTTTCGTCATAGACATCGTCTGCAGAGAGCGCATACTCGGCTGTGAAGCTTAGGATCAGGCTTTTGTTCTGAACAATGCCTGCGCCATCCGCACCTAAACGGAAGCTGGTCACGGAGGTGTTCTGTGGCAAAGTATCCCATGGGTTGACGGGGCCGTACTTGTAACGGTAGGCAGGAGCAAGCCCACCATTGGCAATGTAAAAAGTGTTGAGGCGGTTTTCACGAACCAGGCTGTTGGCGTCATCCCAGATCAGCATTTGGGTGGCTCCCACCATCAAGTTCTTTTTTAGAGGGAAGGATTCCAAATTCAAAGCGGCAAGGAATTTGTTCATGCCAGAGGATTGAGATGCTCCTTGGATTCCTTCGTTGGGAAGGAGATTGCCCATGGCACCGGAAAAATCCAGAATTTCGACACGACGTAGGCGGGAGAACATTGCTTCAGCACGGACTTCGCCAATGCCATCACCAAAGTTGCCCCGGTATTGCAGATTGGCGCCCTGAAGATTGCGCTGATTGCTGTCCAGGAGGACTTGGTTGCGCGCCATCTTTCGGTTGCGCTGGAAGATGGTGGGCTCGTACACGAGCTCGAGTTCTGGAGAATTCAAGGTCAGCGGACTGTATTGCTGGCGAAAATCACCAACAACCCAGCGGATCTGATCCCCGGCGCGGCCTTCGATATTGAGCCAGCCCACGGACACCGTTTTGGCTGCTGCAGCGAAATAATCCTGCATGCCACCGAACATCCGGATCATCACGTTGGCCTTGGTGTTTTCCCATGGGCGGAAACCCAGATTGAGATCGAAGGAGACAAATTCGTTCTGCTCCCGGTCACCAGTGGTGTTATGCCCAACCAGGTCCTGCTTCGAATCGAAATAGGAGCGGAAGTATGCGGAGCGAATGGAACCGCCCACTTCAACACCGCGCATTACGTCGATGGAATCCATTTTGTTCTGGAGGATCTTCTGATTGTCGGTTACCGCCGACGCGGAAGCCGCTCCCGCGAGGACCAAGGTGAACAGCAACCCTTTTATGCAATCGATACTTGAATGATTCGTCTTCATGAATGAATTCCTTAGAACCAAACCTTGGTTTCAGCAGTGACGATGTGGGCTTTCCAGTTGTTTGCGGAGACCGTTTCGTCGGTATGCGTAGCACGCTTGTAGCGAACATGCAAGCCTGCACGAGGGGCAAAATCCCAGTCGAAACCAAATCCCAGCGCCGTCTGGTGATTGTTGATGGGAGAAAGTTCGTAGTAAATGCCGTTGGCCCCGACCAGACCATAAAGCCGATTGTTCAAACCCAGCGACCGATCGAGGGTAAGGGCGACCTGGCGGTAGGCCTGTTGGGCGCGCCAGGTTTCAAAGCCAAAAATACCGACGGCATGCAAGGTTGGAGTAAGGGCAATGGCAGGCTCGGATTGGACAAACAAGCTCCAAAGCAGCATGTCGGACTGGGAAGAGCTGTAGGCGAGCGGGGTGAAGCTGGTGGAGACTCCCGACATGCTGGCGTTCACGGCCATCATGATGTTGCGGTCCGTGTTGAACCAGTTTCCAATATCGTAGCCCGCATCGATGGCGAGAACAGCAGACCACTTTTGATGTTCTGGGAGGGTGCTAACCTTGAGCTGATCGACGTTTTCATAGGCACCAAAGGATTCCCACATTTCCCAGGTTCCACCGTACAAGCCACCGCGCTGACGGTCAAACTTGATCCCTGGAGTCAGAACGCCAACACGGGAAACCGAGCGGGCTGCACCATCGGCATTACCGGAATCCATATTCATCAGTGGCTTGAACTTGGTCCAGGAATTGGAGCTTTCCCACATGTTACGGCCATTCAGGCGATAGTTGAAGAGCACCTCGTCCTGGCCTTTTTCGAGCTGAGAATGAAGACCGTATTGCACGTCAAAGCGACCACGATTGAATACAGGCTCGAGCTTCAAATTGGCTCCAGCCAAATTTGGACCGTAGCGGAAGGTTCCGGCACCGAGGTAGAATTCATCCTTGCGCCAGGAACGGAAACGGGAGTTGTCGGTCATGCCATAAGGGGAGAAGAAATTCTTGGGCAGATAGATCATTTCGAGGGTGATGGGCTCCCAGTGCTTGCTCTGAATTTTGGCATAGAAACCGGGCTCTGGTGTAGAATACTGGCGGGAGTATGTGTCCTCGGACCAGCGTTGATCGACTCGGATAGTATCTGCCAAATTTGCACGCTTTACGGTGACGGTATCTTGGCATTTGTAGAACTTGGTCGAATCATCAAAGGCCAGTGCCATATCGACAAAGGCAAACAGGTTGGGAGCAATATTACCCTTCATGTCCAACGAGACAATGTGATTGTCTACCAGGTAAGGATCCTTTTTCAGGAGCTTGAAACCATCCAGAAACTCAGGTTCGTAAACGATATCCTGGTCGAACTGGACGCCCACATAGTTGACACCCAGGGTCACATCGTTGAACAGTTTTTGTTTGGCGATGCGTCCAGCATAAACCAGTCCGCGCAGATCAATTCCGCCGGTCATTTCGATTTCACCAGGCTGGCCACCATACATGCGAAGGCCGTCGCGGGTTCCCGCATCCATGTCGTTGGGCTGCGAAAGCATGAACTGCGCGACCATATCGCCGGGCATGGTGTAGATGTCGAGGAGAAGTCCGCCGAAGGAACGGTTGGTCCAGAATGCGCGACCACCTTCTTTTACAGGGCGGAAGGACTTTTCTTTGTAGTAGGTGCTGACGGTCTTTTCTTCTTCGAAAAGCTCGTACTGGGAGAGGAAGCGTGGAGCCGTTTCGCGTTCCCACATGGTCAGGGGACTCTGGCTCGCCCAGAGAACACCACCCGCCTTGAGCATGCCCGCAAAAGCACCTGCGCGCATATCGATGCCTGCTGTCATGTTTTCAATCGCGCCCGTGCCCCAGAAGTCGGTAGAATGCTCAAAAGGCACGCGATCCAGCTGGTTGTAGGGGCCGCTGTTGGGGGCCTTAGCCAAGATGTTCTGGAAATAGCCCGAGAAGTCGAAGGGGAATACCAATGTGGTCCACAAATTGACATCGGAAGTCGGAGTTGCGGACAGGACTCCGCTGAACATGGCTTCGGCTGCCGTGGTGCGGGCCTTGTCGGAAATCTGCAAGGGAGCGACTTTATCGTAATAGAAGTTCTTTACGCGGATGGCCACATCGCCCGAGGCCGAGACAGGCTTGTCATCCTTGCCCATCACGGTAGAGGTGACATAATCGGATAGGGAATCCAAACGAGCCTCGGATTTGGCGAGCTCGTCCGCAGGCGCGGCAGAAAGAGCCACGACAGAAAAAAGAATGGAAGGAATCAATTTATGCATGGAATACCTCATCAGATCTCATTCCGGAATGGATAGCCACTGGGACCTTGATACTCTTGACCGACTTTCTTGACCACGATGTCGTCAATCCAAACCTTGAATGCAGTATTTTCGTCTTTGCGGACTTCGAGACGGAAGCCTTTGAAGTTGGTCCAGGCAAAGGAACCCAGGACCTCGCGGAGATTCTTGATGTCCCAATAAACGCCCGTTGTGCCAAATAGCTTCAGGGGGATGGAAACTTTTTGCCACTCGGTGGTGATTTCGCCCATGCTCTTGGAGCGCAGCTTCACCTGGAAGGATTCGCCATTGCTCTTGACACCGTCGTCAACGAGGACATACTGGGCGACTTCGCCACCCTTGTCGCCACGGATCCAGAATTCGAGGACGCCCTCTTCGAGGTATGGAGTGAGGTCGACAGAACCGGCGATACAAATAGCCACGCCCGAATAATCGCTCGCAATCAGCTCGATTTCCATGGAAAGATCACCTTCCTTGGCGTAGCGGTCGGTCATGGAGGGGGGAGGGTTTTCCCGGGGGTATTGGTATATATAGCCACCGCCACGGGGGATGCCTTCGCGCATGACCACCGACACCACATCTTTGTCGGCCTTGAAGGGCTTGGTGACAACCGGGATGAACCGGTCGGCGTCGCGGTTGCGGAAATCGTCAAAACCAGCAAAAGCCGAAACAGCAAGGCTGACGGCGACCAGCGCGACCTTATTCAGTTTGGAAATAGCGAATGATTTCATTGTATACAGATCTCCAAATTCATGTCGGAAGTGAATCTAGGTATTTTTATTTGCCACCGCAACCTCTTTAAGCCTTCCTCGTCGTTCATTGGAGGTCCAGCCGGGTCAACAAACCCCGAGACTCAAGGATTACCAATGGTTTCATGTGTGTACAGTATTTGCCATGGGGGTAAAATTGAATCTAGGGTTTAGGATTGTATATTAAGCCCATGTATACACCCTGGAGTTTTGCCATGCGCATTCCGCTTATATCCTCAGCGTTATTGACCCTTGGAGTCCTGCTCCTGTCCTGCGGCGACCGGGGCGTATCCCCTCCCCCAAGCCAATCATCCTCCAGCACCACACAGGCATCCAGCGCATCCATTGCAAAGACTCCGCTCGATTACACCCAAGCCAGGGCCATGAACGCCAAGCTGGGCCGCGGGATCAATTTGGGAAACTGCCTGGATGGCACCCAGGAAGGAACATGGGGGTGCACCATCGAAGCCGCCTACATGGGCATCATCAAGCGGGCAGGCTTCAATCATGTGCGCCTTCCGGTCCGCTGGTCCAACAAGCTCGATGTGGACAACAACATTGACCCAGCCTTTATGGCCCGAGTCAAAGAAGTGGTCACTCAGGCGAATGATTCTGGACTCCTTGTCGTCATGGATATGCATCACTTTGACGAATTGACGGGTCGCGACAATAAGGACTACATCCCCATGGAGTCCCAGATCCCCCTTTTCCCAATCATGTGGGGGCAGATCGCCACTCAATTTGCAGGCTTCTCCAACGACAGCCTTGTCTTTGAATTGCTGAACGAACCCGCCGAAAGAGTGACGGCCGAGATCCATAACAGCCTACTCGCAGCTGCCATTCCGGTAATTCGCACCACCAACCCGGGCCGAACCCTGGTCGCAGGCCTGACCTCCCTAGGCAAATGGCCCGCAGTCAAGGACCTGGTGCTCCCCGCCACCGAAAACAACATCATTGTCACCGTCCACTATTATGATCCCTATACCTTTACCCACCAGGGGTACCCCGACACTGGCAACCCCACAGGCGTTGCCTGGGGAACAGCCAACGAACAAAAGGGATTGGCTGATTATTTCGAAAATATGGCACTTCAGATCAATGGGTACTTCCCAAGCCTAGATGGCAAAGGGGTTCCCCTTTATATCGGAGAATTTGGCGTTTTAAATGAAGCCGACATGACATCCCGAGCCAACTGGATTGACGCCGTCGCCCGCAATTCCGAGCTGAACGAATTCTCCTGGGCATACTGGGAGTTTAACCAGGGCTTCGGTGCCTACGATCCGTATGGCAAAGCCTGGTACCCGCAAATGCTGAACGCGCTTATTCCTCCAGCGCCCTAGACTCCGCGGAGGGCCTTACCAGCCCTCCTTTCCATTCCTTAAAATAATCCCGGATCAGGGGGTCGCAGCCGGCCCCTTCCAACACTTGGCGCACAGCATCCTCCAGGGTCAGGCCGGAACGGAAAAGCATGCGATAGTGGGCCTCAATATTGGCGATCCGTTCTGCCGAAAATCCATGGCGCCGCAGAGCGTGCAGATTGAGACCCGCCCAGCGCACCGGATTGCCCAAAGCACGACTGGCCGGAGGAAGGTCCCGTTCAATCTTGAGGGTGCCCCCAATAAAGGAATAGGCCCCGATGCGGGTGAACTGCTGGACCGCGGCTTTGCCACCAATGGTCGCGAATTCTCCGATCTGCACATGCCCGCCGAGCTGAACCTGATTGGCCAAAACCGCCCCCTCACCCAGGTGACAGTCGTGGGCAATGTGGACATAAGCCATCAACAAAACCCGATTCCCCAGAACCGTAAGTCCGCCCTCGCCCGTGCCCCGGTTCACCGTGCAGTACTCGCGGATCAGGCAGTCCTCTCCAATCTCAAGCCGGGACGCTTCGCCCTGGTATTTCAAATCCTGAGGATCGGCCCCGATAATGGCACCATCAAAAACCCGGGTCCGGGCCCCAATTTTAGAACCTCCGTAAACATGCACCCGGCTTTCGAGAGTGACACCCTCTCCCAGAACCACGCCCGAATCAACCAGGCACCACGGCCCCACGGAGACGCCATCGTCCAATTGAGCATGCGGATGAACGAATGCGGAAGGATGAATCAAAGATGTCATGGAAAGAAAGTTACAAAAACCAAAAAACTCAGCAAAACTTTCTGAGTTGACCTAAAAAACACCCCTCAGTTGGCTAGCCACCGCAGAGACTGGATTTCGAGGTTGGCGACTTTGTCTGAGGTGGTCTGGTTCTTGAGGCGGATCCTAAGGGACCAGGCGTTGTTGGTCGCTGTGGTGATCGGCCATGCGCGGGTTCCGGTTCCCCAGCCATCTTTCTTGAAGGCGGACCATGGTAGCCTCTTTGCTACAGAGGTTGCCTGGGCCGGAAGGGTGGCATACCATGTATCGTATTTGTAGGTGGCTTCATCCCAACCCAGTTCGATCTGGAGCGCAGCGTCTGAGGTGTAGGAAATGATGTAACCACCATGGGCGGTAATATTGCTTGAGGCTTCGGGTTTATTGAAATGAAGTACAACCCCGCGATTACGGGCTTGTCGGTTGCGGTCGCTGCTGGAGCACTCAAGGTGATTTTGAGACCTGTTGAGGTCAAGTTGCCATTGGGAATGACATTCCCGGTCTGGACATCTGTGATCTTCAATGACAAATCAGCATTCATCGGGGAATATGTGCCACCCTCCACACCATAACCATACCACCAGCCCCCACAGGTTGCTGGAGTCCCACAGGAATTATCTCTCACCGAGGGTACTTGGACCTGGTACCTAGGGACGGTAAGATTCCAAAGAAGGCTTCCACCTGCGGTGTCCAAAGAGGCGGACGAAGACTGCGCCAGGATGCTGGACGAAGACGAGGACGGTACAACCACGTTGGACGAAGAGGAATTGGTTCCAGAGGAGTCGCCCGTTGCAGTCCACCCTTGAATAATGGACTCTGGATCTCCCCGATCGACAGGCGAACAAGAAAACATAATTGCACAGATCATTGAAAAAATTCCTTGATCCCGCATTATCCCCAATATAGAAAACGGATAATTACCCCCCGTTCCCCCCGCAACGTCCCAGAGCTCGGCCCAAAAGGCCGGCGAATCCCCCTTAGTCCCTCCTCGATTGAGCTCGACTTAAACTGCCCTACAAGCCTGTTGGTCCATTCTGGCAAAAATGAAAATATTTCGCTAGAAAGCGAACCAAATCTTCGTCGCATACGTC
>CAIRAY010000095.1 GCA_903876665.1 uncultured Fibrobacterota bacterium
AATTTCCCTGAAAGAGAATACATTTCGCAATTTTCCACTTAATAGTGACCGTTCCGCCCAGGCGGAATACGGGAACTTATACACCCCTGTGTATTCCACTAGCCAAGCTCTCCTGTGACCCCCTGCCTTTCATTTTCCACTTGCATCCCTCTCCCCCGCACTTCCCCCTCCTCCTCAAACCTCTACAGCCACTGCGATGACTTGTTCCAGAGTGGTTTCTCCTTCGATCACCCTCTGAATTCCCATTTCAAAAATGGACTGCATTCCGTTTTGACGGGCCAAGTTTAGGATGTCCACCGTGGGGGCTCCCTGATGGATCAAGCGACGGATATCGGGAGTCACTTCAAGCATTTCAAATAAAGGAATGCGTCCGCTGAATCCAGACCCATGGCAATGCACACAACCTTCACCACGAAAAAACTTTGCCCCCAAAGGCAGTGGCATGTGCAGATTGGAAAGCTGGGCGGGTTCGGGTACATATTCCTTGCGGCAGTGTTTGCAAATGCTACGCACCAGCCTTTGTGCAATAATCAAATTCAGGCAAGATCCCAGTAATAGGGGTGGAATACCAATGTCCACAAATCGGGTGATGGTGCTGACTGCATCATTTGTGTGTAGGGTTGAAAAAACCATGTGCCCGGTAAGGGACATTTTTACAGCAATGTCCGCTGTTTCTAGATCACGGATTTCTCCAATCAATATTACATCGGGATCCTGGCGCAGAATAGAGCGCAAGGCCGTCCCAAAAGTAAGCCCCACCTTGTTGCGCACATGCACCTGGGAAACCCCGTCGATGTGAAATTCTACCGGATCCTCAACCGTGATAATGTTTCGACTGACATCCTTGACGCCCTGGATCGCCGAATAAAGCGTAGTACTTTTTCCTGAACCTGTGGGCCCGGTTACAATTACCATGCCGTAAGGCTTATGAATTTGGCGGTCAAAGGTCTTCATGGCATTGGGAGAAAATCCAATATTGCCGATGGTCCGATCAAAGGCGTCCTTGTCGAGAATGCGCAACACGGCCTTTTCACCAAATACGGTAGGCAAAATGGACACGCGAACATCAACCTCGCGTCCGGCAATCTTAACCGCCATGCGCCCATCCTGAGGTAGTCTTCGCTCAGCAATGTCAAGGTCCGAAAGAATTTTGATGCGGGTGAGAATGGCCTGGTGTGATTTTTTGGGAGGCGTCATAATGCGACGAAGCTCACCATCGATGCGATAACGGATAATCAATAATTTTTCCTGAGGCTCGATGTGGATGTCACTCGCCCGATCGCGGACGGCATTTCCAATCATCATATTCACCAATCGGACAATCCCCAGCTCGGCAGATGCGTGCTCGCTGGTGTTGGTATCAGAATCGTCATCTTCATTTTTTTTAAGGAACTCGACGTCATCGGTCTTAAGGTCAGCCATCAGATTGGTGGCATCTTGTTCCGTGGTAATATCCTGATAATAGCGCTCAATAGCCTGGGAAATTTCATCCTGGGTACCAATTACCGGAATAATATTTTTTTCTGTGACATCACGTAGATTGTCTAGCAGGCGAAGATCTAAAATATCCAGCATGGCCACAATCAGGTCATCACCGCGAACACTAAGGGCAACACATTGATTTCTGCGGGCAAGCGCTTCGGGAATCAGGGAAACTACGCTCATTTCTGCATTGGAAAATTGATGAGCTGTAGCAACTTTGGCGTTCAATTGAGCTGCCAAAAAGTTTGTGCGTTCCCGGTCCGTGATCAGACCAAGTTTCATTAAGCATTCACCAATGCGCTTGCCGGATTCTTTTTGCAATTGCAGGGCGTGTTCCAAATCTAAAGGCTTAATGATTTCCTTTTCAACGAGAATCTCACCCAAGCTTTTTCGTTTGCGATCAAAGCCAATGCGGTCGTTGGCGGAGCGCATAATTTGTTGGGCTAAAGTGCTCATCAAGAGGCGCAAAAAATGGGGAGGAGAAACAGGCGTTTTTAAAACATGCTCCATCGGAAGGTCAAAATGAAGGATGCCAGTCCCTTCAAGGATTAGTCCGGAAAGAATTATGAAAACAGAATGGGCCCGAGCTTTTTCCTCTATTCCGTCCATGTCCCGCTTGGCGGTGACTAAGTCTTCCCGAGTGGTGCAAATGATGAGAAGAATGTTGAAGACACTTTCGTTGCTCGAATGGGGAAGCTTGGCTCGGATGGCCACTTTTCCCCTAAGGCCTGAGCGAACGGCTAATTCCCGAAAAACTTCGATGGCATCCCGATTATAGGCTCCCACCATAACGATGGGCAAAGGATTTCCGTTATCGTCAATATCTGGGTGGGTTTTCAATAAATCATGCATTTCCGGAACTCCTCCAAATCGGGAGAAAGGGCCATGGCGTCTTCCTCTTTCACCAGGTCACTTTTCACCCCGGTGGCTAGGCTCTGGTTCATGGTCTGCATACCAAATTTGGATCCCGTCGAAATTTGATTGTCGATCGAGTGAAGCTTATTTTCCCGGATGAGTGCACGGATTGCCGTGGTCGCGACCATCACTTCCAAAGCCAAATATAAGCCTCCGCCTATTTTTGGAAGCAAGGCCTGGGTGAAAACACCGTTTAAAGTTTGCGCAAGCTGGGTACGGATCTGGGCTTGTTTTTCACCCGGAAAAACATCCACAATGCGCGATAAGGTCTGGGCGCACGAATTTGTATGCAATGTGGCAAAACACAAATGCCCCGTTTCCGCAATGGTAAGTGCAGCTTGGATCGATTCGGGATCGCGCATTTCCCCCAGCAAAACCACATCGGGGTCCTGACGCAGAACGCTCCTCAATGCAGAGCCGAATCCCATGGTGTCCACCCCGATTTCGCGTTGCTCCACCGTGCATCCCTTATGGTGATGCAAATATTCAATAGGGTCTTCGATGGTAATGATATGGCACCTTCTGCTCTCGTTAATCCGGTCAATCATTGCGGCGAGAGTGGTCGATTTTCCTGATCCCGTTGGTCCGGTCACTAGCACCAAACCATTGGGCTTGTCGCTGAGTTCCTTGGTAATCGGGGGCAAATTCAGCGCATCAAAGTCAAGTATCTTGAAGGGGATGCGCCGGAAGGCGCCTGAGACGGCTCCTCGTTGCATGAATACATTGCAACGGAATCGGGATAGCCCTGGAACCCCAAAGGAAAAATCGACTTCCCATTCTTCTTCCAACCTCTTCTGTTGGAATTCTCCCATCACCTGGTAGCAAAGTTCTTTCGACTTTTCGGCGGTGAGAATGGGACGGTTCATGCTCACTAAGTTTTTGTCTACCCGAATCTGGGGTGCCTTGGCTACGCTCAGCAACAAGTCCGTGGCATTGCGTTTCACCGCTTCTTCGAGGAGCTCGCGCAGAAGATAGTTTTCGTTGTTTTCCATGCAATCCCCCTACTTCTTTGCTGTTTCCTGGGCCTTCACATCATCATGAATAATGCGAGGCGTAATTTCAATGATCAAATTGCTTTTTACCTTTTTCAATGATTTGTGTGTAAACAACGCACCCAGCAAAGGGATGTCTCCGAAAATTGGAAGTTTGCTGATGACTTCGGATTCATCTTCACTAAAGAGGCCTGCAATGAAAATGGTCTGCCCATCCTGAACGCGAACTGTGGTGTTGGTGCGCCGCACCCGAGTTTGTGGTAGATCTTTGTTGGCGCCAATAAAGGCGACAATGGTGCTGACTTCAGGCTCCAGATTCAAGGTAACCTGATTTTCCTCATTGATATGCGGTGTCATGATTAACTTTACCCCCACTTCTTTCTCTTCATTGGTGGTGGTACCTGCGTTGCCCGTGGCCACATTGACTTGACGAACAGTATAGGGAATCACATCACCAATATGTAAAGAAGCCTGCCGATTGTTGGTGGTCATGAGTTTGGAGTTGCTTAAAAGGCGTGCTTCACCGTTTTCAATCAGCGCATCCAAAGAAATGCGCAAACTTGCAGCCCCCTGGGTCCAGTTGTTGATTTTGAATCCACCGTCGTGAGAGTAGGGCATGTCAATGGGGGAGAATGTAGCCCAGTTGATGCCATATTTTTCGGCCTTGTCTTCCGATACCTCGATTAAGCGAGTTTCTAATTGCACCAAAATGTGAGGATGATCAATGGCTCGAACAATTCGTTCGATTTCAGAAATGATTCGTGGACTGGTGAAAACCACGAGGCGATTTCCCCCTTCATCGATCTTGATATTCTTGGTGATGTCCGAGAGCATTTTCGCCACCTCAACGGCATTGGCGTACTTGAGCTCAACTACGTATGAACTCTGGCCCACCTCGTCCTTCAGTTTGCCCGTTTCGGCAATCAGGACGGAGTTCCCCGAAATTTCGTAGCTAAGCCCGGCAGCTCGCACCAGCAGGTCCACAGCTTCTTGCAGAGGGGTGGCATTGAGAATGATGCTCACCGAGTCCCGGGTCACATCGTTAGCCGCAACGAAGTTCATTCCCGATCGCTCCGAAAGCACCATCATGACTTCAGACAAATTCGCATTTTGCGCTCGCATGGTGATCGGCACTTTAAGATTGGGGTTATCCATCTTAGATGTGATCGGCGAATCTTGCTTGATTTCTGCACCCCAGGACAAGCATCCAAACAGGGCTGCTAGCATGGTCGTTGATTTCATCTGGTTCATTGTATCCCCCTCACTTTGCACGATTGGAAATATTTCCGCTAATGTCATAATTGTACGCGCGACCGGCATCCTCAAGGATTACTCGCTGCGCCGAAATTTCACGGGTCACTCGACCATGGACCTTGTCACCCAATTCTACGGAGAAGGATCTTTCCCCTACCATCATGATTGCGGTGAAGGCCTTCTTGAAGTCATCGTAAATAATGGCTGTTAAGCGAACCGGGTCAGGAATGGTCTGTATTTGTTCCACCACGGGTTCCGGCTGGATGATTGCGGGAGCATCCTCGATTACCGGTGCGGAATTGGCGACTAATGGTGTCTCTTGTTTTACAACCGGTTTGCGCAAGCCCTTTTTTCCGTTTTTATAGGGTTCAGAGCGAGCCACCAGGATGCGCGTTTTTCCTGTCATGGGATCTTTTCCTCCCAGGTAGGGAAAGCTGGCTCGCTCGGCAAGTTCCATTTCGAGGCGGTCTACCATGGCAATAAAATCCTTGTCGTAACTCCCCGTTTCGATTTTAAACCGCGCGGATTCCTGCTCAAAGTTGGATTCCAGGGCGAAGACTCGCAGGACCAGAACGGAGGATAGAGAAAACACCAGTAGTGCGGCAATGATCATCAGTTTATTGTTCTTCATATCATCCTCACTTGACCCAGTAGGCTTCTAGGGTCATTTTTATCTTGACGGGTTGATTTTTGCTTTTGAGTCGCTCATCAATGTTTTCTGAGGCATTCACCAGATCCACTTCGAAATCTTTAAGGCTGATGATTCGGCGGCTATTCTCAAATTTGGAGCAAAGTTCACCGAATTTGAAGAAGTCCCCTTCTACCTCCACCTCATAAGGAAAGGTTGTTAAGCGCCCCTCGATCCGAGGAGGAATGGGCTTGACACCAATTAGGGTCAGTTTGAGGTCCTGAACGCTTTCAGTGAGGAAATGGAAGAGGCTTGTTTCCACGCCCAGAGAATCCACATATCCCCTCACCTCCATATTCTGGAACACCAGGTCCCGCACATGGTGCAGGTTTTCTTGGATGATTCGCGCAGTGGTCAGCTGATTGGCTACCACCAATTTTTCCGCCTCCACCTGAAGGATTTCGGAGTGGAGTTTGGGCATATACCAGCGGTCCATGGCGATGGACCCCAGTGCCGCAATACCTACATAAGCCAGGAGTGCTTTTGCTTTCCACATAATTTACCTCGCCTGTTGGGTGCTAGAGGGAGTAGCGCTCACCACCACGATGGGCTGCAGTGCGCTATATTCAAAACTGATTCGCTCTCTTAGATTCTCTTCCTTGTCTAAATCACTTCGCCTGGTTTCAACCAGGGCCACCTGGGAAATGCCTTTGATGAATACGCTATCGGAGCGGAGAACATTCAGATAGTCATCTAGGGTTACCAATTGTTTTTGTTCCTGATCCAAATACCCAAAACCCTTAACTCCGAGTTTGGATGTCTTAAAATGGATGGAGTTGACCCAGTAATTGGATGGAAGGGGCGAAGCCATGGCGCTCAGTTTCTTTGTCCAAAACACGCGAGAGTGTTGCATGCGGTCGAGAAGTTCCACGTCTTCCTTCTGGACGCTGATATTTGTTGCCTGATAACGCTGGTACTCGGCTTTAAGCTGATTCAATTTATTTTGCGCGATACGTAAATCTTCGCGAACCAATAGGGTGAATAAAAGTCCTTTAAAGATGGCAAGTGTCAAAATACCAGCAAGGATAAAGGATGTCCATGTCATTAGAGCTGCATCACGCTTCGCGCGTTTTTCTCCTAGGCGCATCTCGTGGATTAGATTGATTTCGTATTTCATTTTCCTACCCCCCTCATGGCCAGTGTCAGAGCCACATCATATTCAAAATCCGGAAGATTTTCGGTTCCATGAAGAATTGTTTTAACCGACTGGGATTCCATGGTAAGGCCGACATCCTTGCGCAATGCCTGTTGCAGACGAAGTTCGTTACAAAACTTGCCACTCAGGACCATGCGGGAGAAGCCTTTGGTGTCATTGTTCTTTTCATAAAAATTCAGCGAACGTCGCAACTCTTCTCCAAATAGGGCCAGGGCATTTTCGACCTCGACATCTTGCGCCACATCTCCATTTTGGGCAAATAGTCTATTCACCCGGAATAATATGGTGCGTGAATAAAAGGGAACTCCATCTCCATCAACGACCAGCGTGCAATTTTCTTCGCCGAAATGCAAGCAGACTTGAGCGAGCCCTGGTTCCATTTCCATCTTGCGAGCCCACATGCCATTGGAAAGACATAGCGGAAGCACATCGAGGATCTGGACATTCATACTGGCTTCGGTGTAGCATTCCACCTGGTGCTTAAAGTAGTTTCCCGCCACCACCGCCACCATGAGCTGATCTGTTCCAATCCATTGGTATCCAAGGGATGCGCCCATAGCGTCAAAGGGTAAATTTTGGCGGATTTCAAAGCGCAAGGCATTCTTCATTTCCGATTCTGGAAGCTTCTTGAAGGGCATTTGCACCACATGCACCTGTTTGCCACTAATGGCTGTGGCGACTGGCTCCGAGGACGAAAATCCCATTACCCCTTTCAGGTCTTTGAGTGCCTCCACAAAGAGTTTCTTTTTGGTAAAATCCCCCATCAGCTCCCGCGACCCTTTGAATTCCAAATGGTCCGGTGTCCCCTGCACCCATGCCGCCCTGAGGGAAGTCGGGTTAAATTCAATTCCAATACTGGTGTGAATATTCTTTGACATACATAACCTCGAATCAAAAAGTGCTGCTTTCTTCCCAATTGCTGATTTCCAGTTTGAATAAATTCCCCACTTTGTTGGTGGGCGGAAATCCAATCGGCTGGCGTGTGAGGAGGCGTCGATCCTGAACAAAAGTGAAGGGTGAAAAATCCTTTTCCATTTGGGCTAAGAGAACCGTTCCCGTGAGAGTGACGCGATTGTTTTCACTGTTGGCATTTACGGTCATCTCCAGTTCGGCCACGCTCCCTTTGGGGTCTGGATTCCAGCTGACAATGGCGGCATTCACATGGATGGGCTTGGTATTGGCAAAGACAATTCCACCATCCGTTACCAGTCCTAAATAATTGGGATTGGTGGCGTTAATCGCGGTGGGTGGCAGAGGAGGGGCATTGCCGGTGTGCGGGTTGAAGTCTTGATATACCAAGGTGTCCGTGATGGTGATTTTTGCACGAGCCCCCGATACCAGGGTCGCATTTCCTTTGACGGTTCCTTTTACATTGACGGCTCCACTGGCAATCAGAACCTTGTTGTTGATGTTTCCAATAGATGTCCCATTAAAAGTTGCGGTTCCATCGCTGAGGAAAACCAGGTCCCCGGGACTGGCGAGGTGGAGAGTATCTGCGGATAAATGCCGCAGGCTGTCTCCAAGATTGGTGTAGGAGGGGGGAACGACCACCGAAGCTTGCAACAGCTTGTAGAGGGGGGTGGAGTCGTTTTGGATGGTGGTGGAGTCTAGAGGGCATTTGTGTTCATTGACCTCTGCTGCCACAATGGAAAGGCTTCCATAAAAGGTGTTGCATTCCTGGGAGGGCCCTGCGCAGACAAGGTTCATTTTTCCGCCCGATCCCTGTTTGCTGGTTAAATAAGTGTCTCCAAATAACTGTTGACCACAGAACTCCTTATTGCCGTTACTTTTTACGCTATTGACAAAGAATCCATATTCAAAGCCGCTTAATTCGGCGGCTCGCCAGGAAACCTTTTTAATGAATGATCCCCCGGTCTGGGCGTCGTAGGCCCGGGCAGAGAGGATCTTGTCCTTCAAGGCCCCTGGGGTTGAGGAATAGTCCTTGGCCTCGACATCTACCCACAGATTGTTGACTTTAATTCGTGCCGTGGGTGGGACAATCCAAATAGTTCCAGTTGGCAAGCCAATTTGAGCAAGGGCCCGCGTGGCGAGCTGCAAGACGGATTCTGCCGCATACAGGGCTTGAATGTCCTGGTGGGCATTTTTTTCCAAAGTGCCGCTGTTGCGAATCACCCAAAGGTAAGTCGCTCCGCTGATGGCCAGTATCAAAGCGATGAATATTGCCCCAACCAGAGCCGAGCCCTTTTTTGAATTGCTTTTCATTTTTACCCTCCACCCCTAATTGCGACAACGCAGGGTATTTGTGCTTAAGTTAAAGCGGACACTATCGTGCTTCAGGACTAAAAACACCTGGAGCGTTTTAGCTACGGTATCTGAGGCAAAAAAACTAACGGACTCATCCAAAAGAACCGGAGTTCCAGAAACCATATAGGTGAGGCCATTGTCTTGAATTTGACCTCCCAGAATTTTGAATGTACTGGTGGTCACACCACCCTTCACAAAGGAAACAATTTTGCCTCCGGTCACCAGAACCTTGGTGCTTTCGCGGGTGCGACGCCCTAGGTCTTCTTGAATCACGCTTCCTTCAGATTGCAAGTGGGCTTTTTGATTCGCTTCCTTTCCATCGTGCATCATCCAGCTCAGGACGC
>CAIRAY010000096.1 GCA_903876665.1 uncultured Fibrobacterota bacterium
ATCATCCACACAGTGGATATGTGCCTGTAACCGCTGAAGCGGAACAGGCATATCAAGTCGAGCACTATCCACTGTGTGGACCATCACCGTTGCATTCTGAACGCATTGCAGGCACGGTGCGGTGATCCTCCACACAGTGGTGTACATGTGTCCGTAATCGGGGGGTACCCCGAACGGCCCCACCGAGGGATGACAGGGATAGCCGGGGATGACAGGGTAAATGGTGGATGACATGGCAGGCGAGGATGACATGTAAAATTGCCGGAGCATTATGCTAAATTCCCACCCATGGCGCCTTCCCTTCCTGCAGCATTCCTCAAGCTCCCTCTCGCAAAGCACCGCGAGGAGATCTTGGAGCGCCTGGCAACCCAGCGGAATTTGTTGCTCACCGCGCCCACGGGTACAGGAAAATCCTCCTTTCTTCCTTGGCTTTTGCACCTCGAATCTCAGGGAACACCGGCCCGCATTGCCATGCTCCAGCCTAGGCGTATTGCGGCACTGAGCCTCTGCAATTTTTTGGCGAAGTGTATGGGAGAAGAGGCGGGCGCAACCGTCGGATACAGCTTCCGCTTTGAGTCCCGGCGGTCGGCCGAAACAAAAATTCTGTTCCAGACCTATGGAAGCTTTTTGCAGAGCGCCCTGCGAGGCGTTGCGGGCGAATTCGACTGGATCGTCTTTGACGAGTTTCACGAGCGGCGTACCGAGATGGATCTGCTTCTTTCCTGGTGCCTCGCCTGGCAGGCGCAAGAAGGGAGCAAGGCCCCCCGCATCGCAGTCCTTTCGGCGGAACTCAACCGCGAAACCTTGGAAAACCTCTTAGGGATTCCCTGCCTGCGTGTCGAAAGTCCTGGCTTCCCCGTGCAAATTTTACATCAGGAATCCAAGACCTCCGAGTCCATTGACCGGCAGGTCCTACGGGCGGTGCGCACCCTGCAAGGGAACCAGGTCTGGAACACCACTCTGGTTTTCCTTCCCGGAAAATCCGAGATCCAAGCCTGCGCCAATCTCCTGGAAGAGCAGCTGGGGCGAGGCCCCGATGCCCCCCAAATTCTGAAGCTCTTTGGGGGTCAGGAGGTGATTGAACAAACGCAAATTTTTGCGGACACCGATTGTCCGCGTATTATTCTCACCACCAACATTGCCGAGACCTCCCTCACCGTTCCCCAGGTCACCGCCGTGGTGGATTCCGGACTCGAGAGATCCACAGAGTTTGATTTTGCCAAAAACATACAAACTCTCCGACTGGGGAAAATCGCACTTCAGAACGCGGTGCAGCGCACCGGTCGCGCGGGCCGTACTCGTCCGGGAGTGTGCATCCGCATGTGGGGCGAGCGGGATCAAGGCACCATGCCCCGCGACATTATCCCCGAAATTCTGCGCAGCCGCCTCCAGGTACCCTTGCTCCTGCGAGCCTCCCTCGCCAAACGTCAGGGTCTTACACCCGAGTCCATCCGCTGGCCCACTCCCCCTCCCCCAGCCCTTTTAGAACGGGCTCTCCAGGATCTTCAAGCATTGGACATGCTCCAATCCGATGGAAGCATAACCCCGACGGGTATTGGGGCCTTGCTGGTTCCGGTGCAATCCCTCGCCGTCGCGCGCATGCTTTTGTTGACTCCTACCTTGAGTCCTTTGCTTCTGGCCGCAGCGGCGTGGCTCGATTCCAGCGGAGAGGTTTCCGGGCCCGGGAAAGCGGAATCCCGCCACTTATTTGACCTTGCGCAAGAACTGCTGGATGCCCGCCGGAGTTGCCCCCGGGAGTTGACCTTGCAATTCAGTCGCCTGCAGCAGTGGGCCCGAGAAAACAATAAGGGATATTCACAGTCCCCAAATCAACAAAAAGAAGCCACGGAGGTTTTGCTCGAAAACTTTGCCGATGCCCTGGCAACCATTTCCGAAAGTGGAAAAGCCTACCGCATTGGCGAAGACACCACCATTCTGCTCGATCCTTCCTTGACAGGGGACACTCCCGCAGTGCTAGCCTTCAACCTGTTGCGTAGCGGAAGCACCCGCATGCAGCAGATTTCCCGTTGCATCTTCGTTCCCATTACACACGAACTATTGCAGCGGGGCAAAGCACCCGAAGAACATTGGGAACTCCTGTGGCGCAACGGACAGGAACGATTCACCGGGCTTTGCATCAAAAAAATCGGTGATCTTGAAATTGAACGGCGGGACTGCGCCCCCCAGGACGCACCGCCTGCCGCCAAAAAGATCCTTTCTGAGCTTACCGTCGCCGCCTGGGCCGAAAAGATTGCCCGCGAAGACCTCTCGCACTGCTGGATGACCGAATCCATGCACACCCTGCTCTCCAAGATGAAACTCGCCGCCAAGTATTTCCCGGAGTACCAGCTCCCTGAATGGAGCAAGGACGACTGGGCCCTCATCATGGATGAATTCACCTCCGGCGTATTTCTGTTGCGCGACCTGGAAGAGCGCCGCTTCCGCAAGGTGATTGAGGACTACTTCGGGCACCACATGTTGCCCTGGCTCCACAAAACCTTCATCGATACGACCACCCTCCCCAGCGGTAGAATCGCACGCTACAGCTATCCCACGGACCAGGAATCCCCGGTGGAAATCAGTGCCAGAGTGGCAGACTTCTTGGGAATGAAGGGAGAACACAGCATTGCCGAGGGCCGCATCAAGGTTCGCTACGATGTGCTGGCACCTAACCGCCGGACCGTACAGAAGACCTGGAACTTGGATGGCTTCTGGCAAAACACCTATCCCGAAATCCGCAAGGAACTCCGGGGCCGTTACCCCCGCCACCCTTGGCCCGAAAACCCCCTGGTGATTCCGGATGTCTAATTTTTACGGAACTACGCGGGTCCACTGAGTTGGAATAAACTCGTTGCTGAAATTCAAGGTATCGCTTTGCAGATCCGCGGTATTGAGGATTAACCCATAGCAGAGTGGCTGTGTTCCTGTCACATTCATTATGCCAAGGGTTCCATTTCCGTTGCATCCGGCTCCAGCATTGAAGTCCAGAACGAGCCAGGGGCCAATCACATCGTAGACTCCCTCATCCGAATATGCCATTTCAGGGGGCGCTACACCCCATGCATTCATCGTTAAAAGGCCTTCAGCAAGAAAATTCAGTTGAAATTTGTGGGACGTTCCCTTATCAGCTTCCCAGAGTCCAAGCAAAGAAGCCACATCAAGGCTTGCAGGGAGATCTCCATTGGGAATCAAGGTTTCGGTAACTCCAGTCCTTGGTGAAGTAACCAACAGATTTCCGGTCACTTTTGCGGCAGAGAAGAAGCTGGCCGGATAATAATCTCCATTAGAAAAATTGACACTCAGCAAAAGTCGATCCGCCTGAATATCAAAAACGCCCGTCTCTATGATGGTGTCCGCAGAGGTCTGCGTAACCGTCACATAACGCATGTTGGGGTAGAATTCATAGTTTACGGTCTTGCCCATCACTATTTTTTGCCACGCACCCACCACATCCGACCCCTTGTGCAATCCGACCGGTGGCGAAACCCATGTGGCTGCAGTCACGGCAACTAAAGCCTCGGCACTGGGGCCAGCCATCAGCGTGTCGTCCTTTACCACAAAACCCAGTGCCTGGGGATGGTAGGTCAAATCATTTTCAGGGCATAGAATTTTCGTATCCAAAACCTGACCCATGCAATCGCCCTTCTCCAGGGTCATCTGCCCATTGCTCGCCAAACTATATGTACCAGCGGCATGCACTGCCAGCGTGGTTCCCTTGTAGAACAGTTTGGAATACACGCCACTGCTTAAGGAATCATCAAAAACATACTTGACTGAATAACCCGCCTCATCCGGGAATTGCACCACGGTAGGAATATCGGCCATGGTCGCGGCACGACTACCATCATCCGGAACCACGAAGGAAGAGGAAGAACCAGCCCCGGAGGACGACGACCCCGCAGAGGAGGAGTCCCCAGGAGAAACAACTTTGTCGTTCCCACCGCAAGCCACCAAACAAGACAACCCGGCCAGCATGGCCAACCCTGAATAATTTTTCATAATCTACCCCCGAATAAATTTACCCCATTAACATCAATAGTTCATTTTGTCACCCTCGCGCAGGCGAGGGTCCAAGGCCATTCTTTGACCAAGACCCACGCCTGCGCGAGGGTGACAGACCGTTTATGTTTCCGAACGGTATTGGAATTAACATACCTTAATTTCGACAACTTTAAACATTCCGAAGTGGAAGAAAGCCCCTTGGACTATATTTTGCGTAACCTGGATCACGCCAATATGCAAAGCGAAGATTTACTACTCCGATTCGTCTCCATCCTCCTGGCAGCTTTGCTCGGTGGGTGGTTGCTCGATCGGTTGCGCCAACCGCCCATCATGGGGTATATTCTTGCTGGGGTCGTTCTGGGGAACCAGTTCTGGGGCGCCCTGCCCTCCAAGGCGTTTTTTGAACTGGGCGGCGAAATCGGCCTGGTCCTGATGTTATTTTTCATCGGAACCGAAGTCGACATTTCCCGCTTGATTCGCGACTGGAAGGTACCTCTTTTCGGAACCCTGCTTCAGACCGTGACCAGCGTGGGAGTTTGCCTGGTAAGCGGTCTTTGGCTCCATTGGTCCATGGCCCAGTCCCTCTTTTTTGCTTTTATGATTTCCCTGTCGAGCACCGCAGTCGTGTTGCGCATCCTCCAGGATTTTGGAGGTACGGACTCCTTTATTGGGCGAAAAAGTTTGGGCATGCTTCTGCTACAAGACCTCATGGTTATTCCGATGCTGATCGTCCTAGGAATGTTCCGAGGCGAACAAATGGAAACCAATCTGCTGGTGCGGCAAATTGTGGGCGGAGTCCTCGTGGTGGCACTAGCCGTGTTCCTTAGCTCCCGCAAGCGCCTGCGCCTACCCGTATGGTTCCGCATGCACAACAACCATGAGTTCCGCATTTTTGCAGGACTGGTGTTCTGCCTAGGGTCGGCGACGATTACCGGATATTTGGGACTCTCTCCGGCTCTGGGTGCGTTCCTTTCGGGCATTGTGCTCGGGCGTTTTGAAACGGAACTCAAGCTACGGGACACTCTGGGCCCCTTCAAGGTCCTGTTTGTGGCGGTTTTCTTTATGACCATTGGGCTATTGGTGGACCTTAATTTCTTGATGGATCATTTATTGTTGATCCTCTTTCTCGTATTCCTGGTTTTTGCGCTAAACACCGCCGTCGCCACCTTGGTGTTGCGCGCCTTGGGAATGTCCATGGTGGAATCCTTGGCCACGGCCTGTCTGCTGGCGCAAATCGGTGAATTCGCCTTTTTACTCGCGGCCTCCGCCCAACGATTCACACTCATTGACCCGGACACTTACCAAACAGCCGTCGCGGTGATTGCGCTGAGCCTGCTCCTTACTCCCATCTGGTTTGGAGTCTCCCGCAAACTGATGCGGGCAAGCCTGGGAACCAGCGCCACCATTGCCTTTCAAATCACCCCCAAAGAGGGCATCCCCCTACAACGACAGCATTTAGGATAATCGATGGATCTTAGCCACATTCCAGGTTTGGGCAAAAAACGCATTGAGGTGCTTGCCACCGCAGGCATCACGGACATTCCCACCCTGTTGCGCAATATTCCCCGCAATTGGCTCGACCGCACCCAGCTAAACACCATCGCCCAAATCGAACCCGACTCCACCGTGGTGCTGGTGGGAACCATCTCCCGGGCAGCCCCGGTCTTTGGAAAACGCCCACGCTTTCAGGCGTATTTGCGCGATGCCACCGGCGAAATCCTCCTGGTTTTTTTCAGCGCCGTCCCTTATTGGCAAAAGCGTTTAGGCATTGGGAGCCGTTGGATGGTCGTGGGCAAGATCCAGGAATTCCGCGGATTCCAGATTGTTCATCCCGAGCTGCAACCCCTCGATGCCGAGTCGGAATTTGAAGGGGGCATTGTCTCGGTCTATTCGATTTCCGAAGAAATGCGGGCTTCGCGCATGGAACAGGCATTCTTTCGTAAACTTTACACACAACTGTTTGAGGCTCCCTGGCTCAAGCTCCGCGATGCTTGCCCTACCCCGCTTCTCGCCGCCCTCAAATTCAAATCCGAACTAGAAAACCTTCGTCGCATCCATTTGCCCAAATCCATGGGCGAGGTATTCCAGGGACGCCGTCAGCTCAAGGTCATGGAACTCCTTCCCCTCTGCCTACGCATGGTGCAACGCAGGCGCCGCATGGCTGGACAAGGCCTGGCGAGGTCCATTGACCGCGCTTTGATTAAAAAGAATATATCTGGACTTCCTTTCGCACTCACCCGGGACCAAAGTTTCGCGCTGGAAACTATTCTCACGGGTATGGAGTCCACCCGCCAATTTCATGCCCTGCTTCAGGGTGATGTGGGTTCGGGAAAAACAGTCGTGGCCATGCTCGCCATGCTGGGCCTCGCGGCCAAAGGGACCCAGTGTGCGATTATGGTTCCCACCGATATCCTTGCACGCCAGCACATCCAAACTATGCGACCTTGGTTCGAACAGGCTGGCCTGCGCCTTTCCCTTTTAGTAGGTGCCAGCAAAGGGGCCGAGCGCAACGAAATTTTACAAAGCCTGGCCAATGGCACCATCCATGTGGTGGTCGGAACCCATGCCCTGTTCTCCAATGATGTGCAATACCATTCCCTGGGCATGGTGATTATCGATGAGCAACATCGCTTTGGAGTGCAACAACGCGAAGCCTTGCTGGCCAAGGGCCAAAAGCCCGAGCTACTGGTGATGAGCGCAACCCCGATCCCCCGCAGTCTCGCCATGACACTCTACGGAGACTTGGACGCAGTTGTGATTCGCGAAAAACCACCCGGACGCAAGCCAGTCAAGACCCGCATGGTGGAAAGCTCCAAACGCGATGACCTGAAAGCCTTCTTGCTCAAGGAATGCAAAACAGGAAACCAGGCCTACTGGATTGTATCTCGCGTCGAAGACGACGAGGAGTCCGAGGCCCATTCGGTGGAAAGCCTCGATGAGGAGCTCGCCGGGTACTCCAAGGAATGGCGGGTGGCCTGCGTGCACGGCCGCATGGACGAATCCGAACGCAACCATATTTTGGCTGAGTTTTCTAAGGGAAAAATTCAGGTTCTGGTAAGCACCACCGTGGTCGAAGTGGGGGTCAATGTCCCCAATGCCAATTTAATGGTCATCGATCAGCCTGAACGCTTTGGTTTGGCTCAATTGCATCAGCTCCGAGGGCGCGTGGGCCGAGGAGAAACCCAGGCCTGGTGTTTCTTGGTTGCCGACCCAGCAAACTCCGCCTACGAACGCCTGCAGGCATTCACGACCACTTTGGATGGCTTTGAAATTTCCGAGATGGATCTCAAATTCCGTGGTGCAGGAAACCTCGAAGGCTCGGAACAATCCGGCTCTTGGATTCTGCGTTGGTTTGACTGGGTCGAAGACCAACCCCTGATCGAAGAAGTCATCCGGATTTCAGAAAAAATTATCGACCAGGAAATTGAATTCGACGAAGCCACTCGATTCGAAATTGAGGACTGGTACGCCGGCCAAAGCAAGGCTTCACCCGTCAAGCATGATGATGGGGTGCACTGATCGCCTCAGTCATGACTCCGCAACCTGCTTTTCAGCTCCAGGTATCTAGCTTCGGAAACTTTTAATATGGCTTCGACCTGGTCCCAGGAAAATCCTTTGGCGAGCATGTTTTCGGCATGTTCCAGATCTCTCAGCTCCGCCCCCTGGCTGAGTCCTTGATTGATTCCTCTGGATAAACCTTCCGTTAACCCTTTTTCATGTTCTTCCCGAAGTTCCTGGGCAAAAGCGGAATTCGGGTGAATTGGATCTGCTAACGCCATATCAGACCTCAGGGTTTCAACCATCTCCCCGGCAAGGGGAGCCTTGTATTGAATATAGGTAATTGCCGCAATCAAGTATCGTCTTTGCACCTCGGTAGGTTCCTCGGGAAATCATGATGGAAAGAATAGTCTTGGCCACGCAATCCAATTCAAGGCTTTGCTTGATCCTTTCCATTCTACAAATTGCCAGGTCGATCGCATAGATGGGAATTCGCGGATCAAGCCTGCAGCTCGCACCGTATTTGAAAATGTGAAACGCGCCAGACGGTCATCCGCCGGAATTTTGATTCGTTTGACTTTTGCCATCCTGTACCTTGTTGTTATGCCCGAAACCAGGCCTTCGTCCAGGATTAGACGCTTGAAATGTGAATTCAGTACCCCGAACAAACGAAAATTTTTTCAGCCTCCCGGATTCCCGCCTCCCAAGGGTTGCGTGAATGACCCGAGCCTATTTCCCTCCCCCCGCACTTTCAACTTTCCACTTTCCATTTTCAATTTTCCACTTTCTACTAGCCACCCAACCCCGCGCCCCGGGCTGCCCACTTTCCACTTCGTCCTACTTTCCTACATTTGCCCTATGAAGAAGAAATCATTCTATGTCACGACGCCCATCTACTATGTGAATGATGCGCCCCACATTGGGCACGCCTATACCAGCACTCTGGCCGATGTTCTGACCCGTTTCCACAAGATGATCGGGGATGAAACCTTCTTCCTCACCGGAACAGACGAGCATGGCCAGAAGGTGCAACAGGCTGCAGCTAAGCGCGGAGTGGACCCGCAGGAACATGTCGACACCTTCAATGTGCGCTTCAAAGACCTTTGGAAACAAATGGGAATCGATTACGATTTCTTCATCCGCACCACCGACGAAGACCACAAGGTCTTTGTGCGGGAATGCCTGCAGAAGCTCTGGGACAAAGGTGAAATCTATGCCAAGGAATACCAGGGCTGGTACTCCGTCGGTGAAGAGCGCTTCTTCAGCGAAGAAGAACTGGTGGATGGCAAAGACCCCATCAGTGGCCGTCCGGTCGAGTGGCTCATGGAGAAGAATTACTTCTTCCGCATGGGCAAATACCAGCAACAATTGATTTCTTACATCGAGAACAACCCCAATTGGATTCTGCCCGACTTCCGCAAAAACGAGGTCCTGGGATTTTTGCGCCAGCCCCTCAACGACCTGTGCATCAGTCGCCCTAAGGCTCGCCTGAGCTGGGGCATACCCCTGCCCTTCGATCCGGATTTTGTGACCTATGTCTGGTTTGATGCCCTGATCAATTATGTAAGTGCCGTGCGCAACCGCAAACACGCAAGCGGTACTCCGGTCTGGCCTGCGACCATGCACCTGATCGGCAAAGATATTCTGACAACCCATAGCATCTATTGGCCCACCATGCTCATGGCCCTCGAAATCGAGTTGCCCAAGCATCTTCTTGCCCACGGGTGGTGGATGAACGGTGGCGCCAAAATGAGCAAGTCCACGGGCAATGTGGTGAACCCAGCGCCCTATATGGAACAATACGGCGTGGACACCTTCCGTTACTTCCTGATCCGCGAAATGGTGGTGGGCCTAGATTCCACCTTCAGCGACGACGCTTTTATCCGCCGTAGCAATTCAGATTTGGCCAACGACTTGGGCAATGGCCTCAATCGCGTGCATCGCCTGGTGCTCACTAATTTCGAAGGCATCCTACCCAGTTGCAAAACCTGGGGTTCGGAGGAAGAAGAACTCAAGACCTTAGCCATCAAGGTGATCGCCCAAGTCATCGAATGGGTTCCCCAGGTCAAGCTTTCCCAGATTGTGGAAGAGATCATGACCCTGGTACGGGCTGTGAACCGCTATCTCGAAGTCAAGGCCCCCTGGAAGCTCGCCAAGGACGAATCCAAGCGCGACGAGTTCTCCACCGTGCTCTGGGTCACCGCAGAGGCCCTACGCGTGGCCTTCACGCTCCTTTCGCCCGTCATTCCCTCCAAAGCACGCGAAGGCCTGGCCATGCTCGGCACATCCCTCCAGGGCGCAGGTGACCTCAAGTGGGGTATTCTACAAGGTGGCGAAGTCTTTAGCGTCGGCCCTGGTGGTCAAGGGCTCTTCCCCCGCATCGAAGTGGAAAAAATTCCCGGGGCGGAAAATACTGCCAGCGTGGCGAAGCCCCAGAACGCACAGCTGAAGCCACTCACCGCCGACCAGATCCCTGCAGCGGTGGATTTCCGCGTAGCCAAAATCCTGAGCGTAGAAAACCATCCCGATGCAGAATCCTTGTTTGTCCTGAAGGTGGATGCCGGCGAATCCGAGCCCCGGACTGTCTGTGCGGGTTTACGCAAGAGCTACACCGCAAGTGACCTTTTCGGCAAATCCGTGCTCCTGTTCGCAAACCTGAAACCAGCACCCCTGCGTGGCATCATGAGCCAGGGCATGCTTCTCGCCGGCGATGGCCTCGAAGGCAAAGCCGTACTCGTCGAGGTTGGTGACGCGAAAGTCGGAACCCGCGCAGAATTTTCCGGTCTAGCGCCCTTGGCGGAAACCAGGGAACTCAAACTCAAGGATTTTGAAAAGATCACCCTGAGCGTGGCCCATGGAAATGTTGTATGTAATACCATGAGCCTCAGTGTTACTGGAAAGCCAGTAACCTGCTCCGTTGCAGAAGGGGCCGGAGTTCACTGAACAAAGAACCACCTGCATGGGCCGAAGGTTAAAACCGTAGCAGATCTAAAATTCCTGTTGGTGTTTCCCTTTCCCCACAACCCGGCCCTTTAAATGCAGTACCCCACCGCGAGCAAATTGAGGATGTTTTGGGGCTACAATATGATACAACATCTGCTGGGTGAGACCACTGGTGTTGAATTCATAGGAATCAATTCCGTATACGTAACTTGGCAAGGTGCTGTCGAAGCCCACCAGGTGGGGCCATTGCCCAAGAGGGAGTTTGTGTGCTAAAAATTGGCGCGCAAGATCTGCCACCAGGTCATTGGCAAGTACCCATGCACTCACCTTCGGGTCAAGCAAAGCCTGTTTGAACATGGGCTCAAGGAGCCTGGAAATGCGTTGATTCCTCGCCAAATCGAAGGCGCATTCCTTGAGGGGTACTAGCTCGTTTTCACTTTGTTTGGATGCACTCCATCCACCGCAAATGGCAAACATGCGTTTCTGAGCGGGAAGGAGTTTGGCCCAATCGGTGGAGGCAATCACCTGGTCCCGAAAACTCCAGGCATGCAAATAGTTTTCATCTACCCAAGAGAGCAGCCTCCCCGACTCCTCCTCCAGCGCACTCCTTAGTCCGCGTTCGCGTTCCCGCGACCATTCACTCCCATGAAATGGAGAGATATACGCGACCTGCGTATGCCCCTGGGCCAGGAGAAACACCCCAACAGTACGCCCGGGCTCTTCACCATAGCCGACATCAAAAAATGCACTTCGATCCCGACGGGAAAATTGATGGGCCACTCCGGCCTGGGCGCCCGCTTCCAGCCAAACCGAAACGGGCATCCCTTCCCGCACCAGCGCTGCGAGGCAAACCCCCGCATCCCGGATATGCCATGTGGAGAATATGGTCCCCACCAATCCCTCCATCGCAGGAAGCCGAAGGTGTGTTTTTCCATTCAGCCAGACAAAATGCGGATGGTCGGTCCGGTCCTCATAACCGACAATCTGCAATTGGAGCCCCATGCGAAAGCATTCCCCCGAAAGGGAGCGCAGAAACTCCTGCTCACGCGAAGACTCGATGCGGAGTTCTGTGTCTGTCGCCGAGCACACTAGGCGAACGACACGGGCCGCAACTTTTCGTTTTACCGAGGGCAAAGGCAAGCGCCAGTGTCGTCCCGAACGCTCTAGGAATTTCTGCGCTTGTAAGGAAGTCAATGCCTTGCGCATTGTGGGTGGGCTGACGTCATATTGCACACAAAGTTCCTTCAGGGAGGGAAAATCGCGCAGGGCGGACAAGAGCCCACTTTGGCAGTCCGCGATTAACCGTTTGGCGATCGTTTCCCACATGGAACCTGGCTTGAGGGGAGACCTCACGAACACGGCAGGCAAAAATCCTGGTGGAAAATATCCGCTCCCCGTCTTGGCTGTGATATGCCCCTCGCTCACCATCGCCTGGAGAGCCAAGCGGACCGTACGAGTGGACATTTTTAAACATTGAGCCCACTCCCGCACCGAAGGAAGCGCATGCCCGGGATTTGCTTGCATCCATTTGACGATTTCCTGGGTAATTTCTGCCTGTCGGTACTTTTGACTCATACTTAGAATATACTACGGTACTACGATTTTCATTCATATTTCTCCTATTAAAGATATCCCAGACTTCCCTGGAGCTAGTTTTTGAGATATGAAAAAAACATTCGTAAAAAAATTCCTCTCCCTGGCCCTGTGCTCCTGTGGACTTGCCTCTGCAGCCACGTATTCTGGTGCCGAAGTATTCACCTCCGAAACCTACCGCTACGGCCGCTTCGAAGCCCGCATGCAAATGGCTGCCGGGAGTGGAACGGTATCCTCCATGTTCCTCTACTACAACGACTCCTACATGGGTGCTCCAGAACCTTGGCGCGAGGTCGATATTGAGATCCTGGGCAAAAATCCGAATCAGTTTCAATCCAACGTAATTACAGGCAACGCGGCTCAAAAGACCATGTCGGAACAGCTACATCCAGTTGCGGGGGGCACTAATACTCTTTTCCATACCTATGCCATGGAATGGACTCCGACCTACGTTTCCTGGCTCATCGATGGGACCGAAGTCCGACGTAGCACGGATCAACAAGTCATCGACTTGCAGGACAAAGACGAAAACCTGCGATTCAATTTGTGGGCTTCTACTTCCACAGGCTGGGTAGGAGCCTGGAACGATGCGATTCTTCCCATCCACCAGTACATCAACTGGGTGCGATACTCGAGCTACACACCGGGCGCAGGCCCCAACGGCTCCGATTTCACCCCCCAATGGAAGGATGACTTCGATTCCTTCGACTACGCCCGCTGGAGCACAGCAAATTGGACATTTAGCGGAAACCGTGTCACCTTTAGCGCCGACAACGTAACGGTCAAAGAGGGTATGATGATCCTGAGCATGACCGCAGATCCCGATTTGGGCCACACGGGAATTGTTCCCCAGGATATTGATGCGAGTCCAATTCTTCGTGCCGGTCGGCCCTTATCCCACATAGAAATTCAGCCCAACGCCATGAGAAAAGGGAACGGAATTCAATTCCGCTCCCTTGGTCAGGACAGCTGGCGCGATGCCAGCGGAAAAATCAAATAATCCGATAGGATTTCAGGCTTGAATAGAAGACAATAAATGTCTGTTTGGCCATGCCCAGGAGGGGTACCGTCAAGAACATTCCGGGAATTCCGGCCACGCTACCACCAAAAAGGATTCCCAGAATTACCACGAACGGAGGCAAGTCAAGGCTCTTGCCGACCGTCATCGGGTAAATCGCAACATTGTCGATCATGTGGACTGTCAAGAACAGTACACCGACGCTCCACCAGGGCATGGTCGCCGAAGGATCCATCATCAAACTGAACATACCGGGAATGGCTCCGATCAATGGGCCCACATAAGGCACCGCATTCATGAGGCCAGCAAATACACCGATCACGGCCCCACCCTTCACCCCCAGTAAAGTCATGCCAAGCCCGTAAAGGAATCCGTTGATCATGCAATCCAACGCCTGCCCCCGCATATAACCCCCAAGCTGGGAATTCACCCGGTTCAGGAGCATCAGGGTCATTTCGAAATAGCGGTTCGGTAAAAGCGAGATCACCCATTTTTTGATTTCCGCGCCTTCCACCAGGAAGAAGAATCCGATGATGGGCACAAAGATGGCAATGCCCAGGGCGTGAGCCACGGCGGCCAAAATCTTGGGCACGGAATTCTGCAGAGCCTGGATCTTGTGGATAGCAGTTGTCCGAATCTCAGCTTCCGTCTCCGCAACCATGGCAGGGGAAAAATACTTGAGCGCCGTGGCACGGATTTGAGAAACGCGAGCTTCCACAATGGTCACATATTCCTGTTCGTGCAAGGTCACATCATGGGCTTGCTTTTGCAGCATGGGCACCAGGACCGCAACCAGACTCACCAGGCCTGCAAGTAAAACGCCAAAAAGCAACATGGATCCGGAATGCCTGGACCACCCCCGCCGCTCGAGGAAATCTACCACGGGATCGGTCAAAAAGGCAAACAGAAAGCCCAAAACCAAGGGAAAAAACAAGGTGTAGGCCGCATAAGCAACCAATCCCAAAATCCCGGTCATGACGATCCAATACAAAGACCGAATTCCGAGATGTTCTTTATTGAGCACCATTGGAACCTCGCAGTGTGACAAGCTGGCCCTGGAACTCCATGAGCTTGACATTGGAATCACGCAAGCGATTGCCGAGCACGGTGGTCAAATTGAAAAGGACTTTGGTACCGATGGAGGGATGCTTGTCGATCAGTTCCAGCAGATCGGGCTTGAAGAATCCATATAAAGTACTTTGTTCGGAACAGATCGCGCTAGCCGAACGGGGCTGACCATCCACCAGAGAAAGCTCCCCAAAAAACTGCCGGTCAAACAGGGTTGCATACAACACATCCGCACCGGAAGCCGATCGGCCCAAAATTTCTACACGTCCAGACTGCACGATGTACATACCGTTTCCGGCCTCGCCTTCACGGAATATCAGCTCGTCCTTTTGGAACTCCCGCTGGTGCAAAATGGGCACAACAAATTTCAGCTCAAAAGCAGTTAGATCCTGAAATACCGGAATCTGCTTCAGAATCTCATGGAGGGAGCGGCGCTTTTCATCACCAATAAACAGCGTGGACCAAAGTGCGTGAAACATCTTGTTCATTACAAACCTCAAAAACGAATTAATCCATTATCCGAAATAATAGTTCATTTCACAAGTGGAAATGTTCCTTAAGCTCTGTCAAAAAGGTCAAGGCCTGCAGAGGAGTCATCTGATCGGGCTTTACGGTCTTCAGCTCAGCCAGCAACAAGGAGGAATCCTCGTCGGGCGGGCCAAAGAGGTCGGTCTGGGGCTTTTGCTTGATGATTTCGCTCTGAGAGCGGTCCGATGGGTCGATTTGGTGTTTTTCGAGCCTTAAAAGGATTTTCCGGGCCCGACGCACCACCTCGGCTGGCAACCCGGCCATTTCCGCCACATGAATTCCATAGGAACTGTCGCAAGCACCCGGGCAAATTTTGTGCAAAAACAGCAGCCGCTTGCCTTCTTCCCGAACGGTCACCTGGAAATTCCCGGCGTGGGGCAAAGTCTCGATCAGCCGGGTCAATTCATGATAGTGCGTAGCAAAAAGCGTCTTGGCGGCACGTTTGGGGTCGTCATGCAGAGTTTCTGTGATTGCCCAGGCGATGGAAAGCCCGTCGAAAGTAGAAGTGCCACGTCCGATTTCATCCAAAAGAACCAGGCTGCGCGGAGTGGCATTGCGCAAAATATTTGCGGTTTCAATCATCTCGACCATGAAGGTCGAAAGCCCCCGGGACAGCCGGTCTGAAGCCCCCACACGGGTAAAGATTCGGTCAACTACCCCAATGCGGGCGGACGTCGCAGGAACAAAAGAGCCCACCTGAGCCATGAGCACGATCAAGCCGGTCTGGCGCAAATAGGTGGACTTACCCGCCATATTGGGCCCAGTAATGAGCATCAGACGGGTCCCGTGCTGACTCAAATCCACATCGTTGGGAATAAATTGCAGATCCGGATTGACCGCGGTGATCACCGGATGGGAGCCACCCCGAATGTCGAGATGGTCGCCCTCGGTCACCTGAGGACGCACATATCCGCGTTTGCGGGCGGCGATGGCAAGGCTATACAGGGCATCGATTTCAGCCACGGCATCCCCAGCAAATTGCAATTCCGCCCTCCAGGAATTCACCTCGTCGCGCAACGCGCAAAACACTCGATATTCTTTGTCATGAATTCGCGATTCGGCATTCATGATCAGGGCTTCGCATTCCTTCATTTCGGGGGTAATGTAACGTTCCCCGTTGGAAATCGTCTGCTTGCGAATGTATTCAGGAGGAACCTTGGCCAAATGCAGGCTAGTCACTTCCAGGAAATACCCGAAGACTTTGTTGAATCCAACCTTAAGGCTAGAGATTCCCAGGCGTTCACGCTCCCGAGATTCCAAGTTGGCAATCCACTCACGGGATTCACGGATCTCCTCGTTCAGCGCGTCCAGCTCCGGGTCGGCTCCTCCTCGAATCATTCCACCTTCGCGCACGGTCATGGGAAGGTCTTCGAGCAGCGCGCCCAGAATTTGCTCGCCCCGGCCTTCCACTGCACACAATGTCGTGCCCATCGCTTGCAGACGGGGGCTTTGCAGTCCCCTGGCCACGCGGCCTACGGCGGTCGCCCGCACGAGCGACTTCCCTAGCCCTTGCAGGTCTCGTGCATTGGCGCGCCCGCTACCGACACGACCCAAAAGACGTTCCATATCCTGAATTTCACGCAGGCATTGCTTGAGTTCCTCGAGGGCCAGAACCTCGGCGACAAGCTCGGCTACACAGCCCTGCCGCGAATCAATGCGCTGGACCGAAACCAGCGGGTGCCCAATCCATTCGCGCAGCTTGCGCCCACCCATGGCGGTCACGGTAAAATCAAGGACTGCAAACAATGTGCTTGAGCGGTCCTCGGAATTCAAGGGCCTCAGCAATTCCAAATTGCGCAAGGTGGCCGGATCCAAAGTCATGGAATCACCCAGACTGATGACCTCAAGCCGAGTGATGTGATCCAAAGCGGATTTTTTCTGGTCGAGGACATAGGCCAGGGCAGCGCCACCTGCACGGAGCTCCCCCACCCGACCATCGAGCCCAAGGCCTTCCAGGGATTCCACCCGGAAGTGTTTCAGCATTAGGACTTGGCAAAATTTTTCTTCAAAATTCGAAGATGCAATTTCAGTAAGCAAGACCGCTTCGCTATCCAGATATTCCTTGACCCCGGCAGTCATCACCAGACCCTGGGGCCACAAGATTTCCCGAGGAAGCCTGCGGAAAAGTTCGCTTTCCAGATCGACCAAGCTTGCGCTGGCTACATAGAAGTGTCCGGTAGTCACATCCAGCATGGCCAAAGACCAGGAATCCTTCGCCGAAGCCGCAGGCAGAAGGGCGCAGAGGTAGCTGGGCTCCTTGGCTTCCAGATTAGAATCACTCATGGCAGTGCCTGCGGAAATCACTTCCACCACGGCCCGCTTGACGATCCCTTTGGCCAGTTTAGGATCTTCGATTTGCTCACAAATGGCCACGCGGTAACCCGCGGTAATCATCTTGGGCACATAACGCTCGGCGGCGTGGTACGGAAAACCACACAGAGGTGTCGCTCCAGCGGATCCGTTATTGCGGGAGGTCAAGGTGATTCCCAAAACTTTGGATGCAATAACCGCATCATCCTCGAACAATTCGTAGAAATCACCCATGCGAAAAAACAGCACGCAATTGGGGTGCTGGGATTTTACATCGTAATATTGGAGCATCAGCGGAGTTGTCATAGCCAGGATTCCTCCGTGTCACCCCCGCTCGGACGGGGGCCTAGGACGAAAGGTTACATTCGAATTTTTATTCCACCCATTCAACTTAATGCTCGCCCATGGACAATTCAACCTGATTTGGATCCGGTTTAACCGGAGTCCAATCGGCCTGCTCTTCGCGGACCACCTGGCCTTTGCGGTATTGGGGCACAAGGGACCCGGCCTGCAGAAGGTCGTCAAATTCCGAGAGACGGGGCAGGTCTTCGGGGATTCGGTTAATGCCGAAATACTTGAGAAAATCCTGGGTCGTCACGTAGGTATAGGCGTTGCCCACTGCATCGGAACGCTCGCCCAAGGCGATCAATTTCTTTTCGAGAAGACTGCGCAAAGGGCCATCACAGGAAACCCCACGCACGGATTCCAATTCTGCCCGCGTGATGGGCTGTTTGTACGCCACGACGGATAATGTTTCGAGAGCGGCCTGGGAAAGCCTGCGGGCATTGATGTCTGGAAATAGTTTGCGCACCCATGGGTAATAGGTGTTGCGGGTACGGAAGCGGAATCCGCCGGCGTGCTCCACAATTTCAAAGGGGGCGCTGATAGAATTCAGGTTGTCGTTCGCCATTTGCATGGCTTCGGTTACCATGCGAAGATCCACAAAGTCACCCACGATTTCGCGGATCTTCTTGATCGTCACCACATCAGGTGAGGCAAAAACCAATGCCTGAAGAATATTCGCCAGGTCTTCCCGCGATTCGATCTGAGGAAGCGGTTGCCCGGAATCCTCTTCACCGACTTCTTGTTCTTCTTCAGCCATGGGCGAAATTTACTTATTCGACAAGAAAATGGTTCCTTTGCCAAAGAAGTGAACTCTCATTTAGCCTCAAAAGATGGAAAATCAACTTGCCCGCTGGGAGAGATTCGTCGCTCACCAGGGAGACTTCCAGTCTCCCCAATCTTAGAAAGTGCTCCTCGACTCCCCCCTGCGTTCAATTTGCTTCCCCATCTTCTTGCCCCACTGTCACCCCAGCGAGGAAGCCAGAAGGAATTAAGAAACGGCCCATAAACCATTTCATGCCAATGGGCCGTAGGCTTCCCCCAAAAACAGGCCTAGAGGTTTTCCCAAAATTGGGCATTAAGCACTCAGGAAATTTCAGGAAAATCTGGAAATTCCAAAGATCCCCTTGACAAGAATGGGAGCCTTTCTAAATTGCTTGCCACAACTGGCTCTGTAGCTCAGTTGGTAGAGCAGCGGACTGAAAATCCGCGTGTCAGCGGTTCAACCCCGCTTGGAGCCACGAAAAACCCCTTTCTGAGGTGACTCAGCGAGGGGTTTTTCTTTTTTTTAGGCGTTGAGGACAGCGACTCTGCTTCGTTGCACCGGCTCTCGCCTAGAGTACTAGGCGTCGACCCGGCGACGCCTTGCATACTCACTATCCTGAACGCCTAAATTGATGGGAAGGGAGAGGAACCGATTCTGGCCTAGGGGAACTAGGCTTTGAATCGGGGGGGCTGGCATATTCACTTGCGGAGCGCCCTTGGCTCCTACTTCCCTCTCAGATACCCAAAGGCCCAGTTTTCGGAGTGCGACGACTTTTTGTTATGGTAACGTAACTGGGTGGCGACATCCGTGCGACGGTTGATGCACCACATTTGCGTGGAGACCAAGGCCTTTCCGACATAGGCCCCGCTTCCGACCACACGCCCCTTGGAGCTGACTGGACCCAGGCCGTCCTGCGATGTCCATTCTACCTGGGCGCGCAAGCGGTTTTCGGAATCCAGATAATCGCCATCATGTAACATGATGGTTTGGGTAACGCGGTTCACATAATTTCCCAAGTTGCTGTATACCAGAATATCGATATTGATGCGCACGCTGTCCCAGACGGCTGGTTCCCCATAGCCCGAACCACGTGGAATCCCCAGGTTCACCATAAAGGTCGGGCCTTGAGTCTTATAGCCATTGGTGTCAATGCCTGTGGTGACAAGCTTGCCTGCCTTCCAGATGTCCTTGGTTCCCTTGCGCGGATCCATAATGGTGATTCGGAAGGGCTCATCCTTGCCCGGAACATTCTTTCCATAGCCCACCCCGGTGCCTGCCCGCGTCACATTCTTTTCCATGGCGACATCCACTTCGACCTTGATGGCACTGGTCCCGCGCACGGTCGCCCAAGGATTCTGGATCGAAGGCTTGTTGCCGGAAATATCGGTAAAACGACTGACAGAGGGATCGAGCCGGATTCGGTCGCCTTCAGTAACATAGCCAATATTGTCTTCGTTATAGATGAATAATGCGGATGTCCCATCTCCAGAAATCGTCCACCAAATCGGTAGAAGCGCCACGGAACCTCCCCGTTCGCGCAAAATCAGAACCTTGCCGACCGAGTCGCCCAAGGCGACCACAGGCTCGGAGAACATCACCCTTAGGGAATCAATCAAACGACTTTGACCTGAGTTTGCACTGAGAATCACCGGACCCGTCCGGTCTTCCGCGGCGATTTCTCCACTTTCGTAATCCGCTCCCAAGCCCTTATGCTGGACGGCCAAGCCAGCGTTCACCAGCTCCGCGCCATTGTACACGCCAGAATAAGTGCCAGCGGTATTCCCGAATGCGAAAGGCTTGGAAAGCGAAATCGACGCTTCGGTGCGGGCCGAATTCCATTTCCAGGAGCCGACCATCAGGGTTTCGGGCTGGAAGAATCCGAAAATGACCGAAATGCTATCGGGCTGGTGAAGGACATCGACGGCTTTGGTGAATTTCACCGTCACAAAATCAGCGCGACCATCGCCATCCGAATCCGAAATCGAGGCGTAATCCATGGGAACCGGGCGACGCTTCATGGATACCTTGAGTTTTGCAAAGGTGCACGCATCTGCGGTGTTTCCATTGCGGTCAACAATGGGAGCCCCGGAAAGAAGCTGCACGGAAACCCCTTCCGCAATAGGCTGCTTGCCTCCTGCAGGAGCCTTGATCACATAAACCCAGATATTCTTTTCGCTGTTGAAAATTTTCGCACCCACCACCGAAGGAGTATCGGTTACAGCAACGCCCGTCTTGCTGTAAGTTTTGAACATCCAGGTCACTCCGGCCGAGACCGGCTCGCTGAACTGTACAAATAAACTATCTACGGTGGAGGATGGGTCTTTTTCGAGGATGGAAACAGAAACCACCACGGGCCCAACTCCGTCGCTGTATGTCTCATCGCTCTTTTGCACACCCTTGCTTGCGACATTCACCGAAAGCCAAACCTGGCCCTTCGAAGCGGTATTCACCTTGCCCGAAGGTGAGGTAAATTGAACGCGTATTGCATTGGCACCCACATCGGTCTTGGATTTTACCGTAAGAGTATCGCCTTCGAACTCAAACTCAACTTGGGTAAAATCATACCTGCCGGATTCAAAGGATCCGGTTAGATTGATGTCCAGAGCATCGGGAACTTGGTCACAATCCGTGTCGACCATTTTAGCGGATTCGATGATGGGCCAGGGAGGAGGAGGCTGGGCGACCAGGACTGGATTCTCTACGATATAGTTGTATTCGGACTTGCCGTTCTCGGGGGACAGGTCAAAGGTCGTAACCACATCCGCAGTAAGTACGGATTCGTAACTCACATAGAATTGAGCCTCGCCCCCCACCAGGGTAGCGCGGGTGATGGCGATGGTAGAGGTCGGATCGGCCCAGAATTTGAATCCATTGAGGCCGGCGCCCAAGCTCAAGGAAAAATCTTCGTCCACTTTTGCGATGCCCGCGCTATCCGTCAATGTCACCCGAACCAGCTTGCGCTTGCCTTGGTAGACCTTTACTGAATCGGCAGGCTCGAAATGGATCATGCGCTTTTCGCGCGGAACCACCAAAGTATCCACTTCGATCTGGAGGCGCTGGTAGGCACAGGCGCAATCATATTTTTTGATCACATCTGTATTAGAATTGGCACTGGCGTTATGCCAGGCCACGAACTCCTGACGATTGGCCCCATAGCCGAGGTTTCCGACCGTATGAGAGAATTCGAGGGAATCCGTGCGTCCGCTGACGGGATAGGTTACTGCGGAGGCCGTTAGATCGAGCCCATTGAATTCAAAGGCATTCAGGTTTCCGGTGGCTTTTACCCAAGCTGTGCCATTGAATTCAGCCTTGAATACTTCCTGCTCCAAGGTGGTTTGGGGACTCTTGAAGGGCGAGGTGAAATTCAGGAACATGTTGCGCTTTTGCACGGGAACGCTTCCCGTGGCGAAATCAGGAGGGTAACCAAAAATGTGGGTACCGTTAAAGTAGGCGGCGATATAAGGGTCTTCCGTGTAGGTCACTTCGGGCGCTCCATTGACTGTTTCCACATGTTCCGGACCAATGTACACCAGGCCCTTCGCCAGATCGATTCCTTCAAAATAGATTGGATCCGTTGCCGCTTTGTGTGCTTTCAAAGACCAGGAGTCTACAAGTTCGCTCCAGGGCATGTCTCCCCAGCCATTGGTGTGGATTTCCATTTCAATCCGGGCACGGCCGGCAACCGGTAATACGCCCACAATGGTGATCGGAATATACCACTGGTCCGTTCCGGCAACCTGAACTGCAGCCCCATAAGTGTATGTGGCCATGCTGGGATTCCCACCCACATCAAAAATCTGGTTGTCGAATCCCTTGACATTTACTGTTGCAGGGAGAATCGTTTTTGTTTTAAAATACCAGCGGACCTCAAGACCTGTGTATGGCTTGGACTCATTATTGATGACTTCCATATAGAAATGGGCGCTGGCTCCCTTCTTGTTGGTGGGCTTCAGGGTGATGGTATAATCATGATAAACCGGATTTGCCGTGGTGGAAAAATCGTATGCCTTGGTATCTCCAGTTACCTTGAAATAGTAATGGGTGCCTGCAGAGAGCCCTGTAAGCAAAGCCTCGTGGAACATGACGGGTTGCCCATTGTCGCCGGTATAGGACTGGCTTAATGCGGTGCTTGATGATCCATAGGAAAGCGTGGTTGGGTAGGCCCCGTTGGTGGTCCACCAATAAATTTTTGCGGTCTGATCATCTACTTGGCAAATGCGCACATTGGCAACCGCTGCAGGGCTTGCAGTGGCTGTAAAGGAATACCATTCACCGTGATTATTTTCTGTACTCTGGTTGCGCCGAATGTCTTGGCCCACAAGGTAGTAGTAGTACTTTTTGCCGGTGGTGAGGCCAGAAGCGGTTACGGAACCCGCCTTGCTGACTCCAATTGTCGATAATGTATCGATAAGAGCTCCGCCCTTGGTGAGCGAGAGGTACACCGTGACTTGCGCCAGTTCATCGGTGGTCCAGGAGATGAGCTCGGTGGTGCCGTCAATGGGGGTCGCCATGACATTGGTAATCACCGGACCCGAGTTGTCGGGGGGCAGGTCCTTTGCCAGCATTTGTGCGGGCATGACAAACTGCGCCGAAAAGTCGATGCAAGTTTCGGTGGAGACAAAGTCATTGGCCAAGTCTTTCAGGGTTGCATTGGGCTTGGCACCACCCATGAGGGCTCCTCTGGGGCAGGTGTACTTATAGGGAATTCCCCCGGCATTGTATTCATCGGGATTAGCCGCACGGTTATGTGGGTGCTGCAAATTCTTTTCGCCCACGCCCATAATAAACGAAATATCCCAGGGATTCATACCCATGTTGTAATTCAGGTTATCCAGACCGACATCAAAATATTCCATTTCTCCCGTGAGGTCCCACATCATGAATAGCTCGTTGACCATGCCCATGTTGTAGCGGTTAAAACCCCAGGCCACACTGGTGAATACGCCTCCGTAGGGTTTATCCGCATTGATTACTTTGCCATTCTTTGTGGGGATGGCCACGGCCCCATTGGATCCGGTGCTCACGGAGGTCCGGAGGCACGCTACGGCATCTTCCAAAAGCGAATCGCGCACTACCTTGCTCACACCATATTCGGCGGCCTTCGCCTCTGTTCCCAGAATCAATTTGGCAAAACCATACATCACATAGGAATGGACACTTTCGTAATCCGTTGTCCAGCCTCCATGATGAAATCCGCTGCCATTGCCAAAATGTCCAGCGGAAAATTCCCCATCGTTAAATTTTGCCGTGGGGTTATTGCGAATCGCGGTGTTCTCCACAAGGTCCGCGTAATACTTGCGGTCCTTGGTGGCCAGCAGAAGACCAAGGGCCGCAGCAGCGGGATCGTCATCCAGGCGGCCAGCTCCAGGATAAAACCCGTTGAGCCCTGATGTGGCCTTGGGGGCATTGACATTAGGCATGATGAGGTTGTCGTAAAGGTCCTTGGCAGCAAGCTTCAGGCTGTCCGCATAGGGTTTGTCAAAAACCTCCCAGCCCCAAGCGAAAAACGCCATGGCACCCGCATACATGCCAACCACATTGGTACCGGCACCAGCGACCACCACCCGGTCAGGGCCTCCCCGGGCCGGGGGCTGTGCATCCTGACGTTCGGGCTTATCCCAATAATTGTGATCGACTCCATCCACTCCAACGGAATGATACATGTCGCCTTTGGCAATCAGGCCATCCGCCTTGGAGGCCTTATAGAGCTTGAAAATATAGTCCACACCGACCTTTGCTTCATAAAGCAGATCGGGGATTCCATCGGTACCGAACGGGAGGGTGTCATAGTAGCTTTCACCAAAAAAGTCCTCGGCCTTTTCGGGCCAAAACGCATAGGTCATGGTTAGCACCAGTGCCGAATAACCAATCGTTTCGGATACCTTGAAGTGATCCCCGCAATCATGCCAACCACCCGCGAGGGCTCCGGCTTTACCGATCGCGGAGCCATCCTTCAAATGACATGGTCCATGGATCCAGGAGTGGGTGTCGCCACAGCGATTGCTTCCAAAAAACTGCAAAGAAGCTTCGAAGATATAATTGTAAATTTTATCATCAATGCGGAAGGTGGCCGAAGTATCGGCTCCCACGATTACGAAATACCGGCCCGCAGCGGACAAATCCGAGAAGGAAGCCTGGTACAAATTTTCATTCGCTACAGTGGCGGCGCTGTCTCCGAAAGTATAGAGCGGCGTATTGACCTTGTAATTCCCCTGCACCCACATGGGTGGACGCACCACACTGCCCAGGGCATCGAGGGTCCCACTCCAGGCCTCGGCCCCGGTCTCGGCATTGATCACCCGGAAGGTGCTTCCGATAGGGTTTGCCACAAATGCCTTTTTAGGATCCTGGGGACGGAAGCCCACCTGGTTCACGCGAATGGCACGCCGGTCGTTCACATTGATGGAGTCATTGTAGCGACGAGTGCAGGTTTGACAGGTGTTGTCAATAGAAAATTCGGCTGAAAAAGCGTCCATACCAAAGAACAGTATTGCTAGGACTAGGGCCTTCCATGCTTGACCAAACGACATGCGAACCTCATGAACTAAAATTCAACAAAACCAAGCATGACTCAGCCATGCTATACAGAGGTGAAATATATGTTGAATTCAGGGCAATTGTATCGAGGAAGAACCGGGCAGGGGTATTCTGCAAAAAAATATGACGCCGATCACAAAGATAGGACTGGAAATGCTAAGGGACTTCCTTTCGATAAAACACCTGACCTACCCGCTCAATATGCTCTTTCAAATCTGAATGTTCCAGCAGGTGGAAAATGGACAAATCAATTTTGTAAGGAAGAAGTAGCTCATCAAGATCCTCGGTCAAGGTCAGGAGCAATGTGTAGCTGAGTTCCGCACCCTGAAGGGTCAAATCGATATCAGAACCCTTGCGATAATTACCCTTGGCGCGCGATCCGTAAAGAATCGCAACATCTACCGCAGAATACTTGGCAAAAACCCTGCAAATGTCCTGAATCGTTTTTTCAGTCAATCCGAAACGCATCACTGGGATTCCATCTTCACTCTTATTGTTTCCATTTTTTCGAGCAGCATTTGCAGGGCCGGGTAAAAGCGGGACTGAATATCGGCCACAATGGCAGAGGCGACGTCAGCTAGATAAATATGTGAGGATAGGTTGCGGGCCTTGATCATTTCCATCCAAACTTCTCCATCCTGAATGAGACCATTTTGAAATGCAGTACGTGTCGCATCCCGAGATCCCACAAGGTCTGCTATGCCCTGATAATCCAGATAGTCCTTAAGAACGTTCCATGCAAGTTCATGGCTAAATTCAAACCCCTTTATTAGACCCTGCTGTTCCAGTTCAGTTAGGGTTCTTTCTTGGGTAATCAGCATTGCCCGATCCATTGTCGCCATGGCCCGGGAAAAATTCTGCAATCGTTGTCTCCAGCGAATGTCTTGAGGCATTGGATGATCCGAGGAGCAAAGAAGAACTTGAAGTAAAGGTAGTTTGTTGACTATCCGTGGTCAAGTTTCGAGACCCTGTATACCCTCTGTGTTTCATTGAATTCGTCCTCATTTTCCTTTGCTACATTGACCCCATGGAAAAAATCGATACATCTCCCCGCGTCAGGCAAATCACCTGGGCAGGCATCTGGGTGAACTTGGTTCTCAGCATTGTCAAAATTTTGGCAGGTGTATTCGGTATGTCCAAAGCCTTGATTGCCGATGGTATTGAAAGCGGTGCGGACATTATCACAAGCCTTGTGCTCGTAGCGGGTTCCAAATTTTGGAATGCTCCTCCCGATGTCAACCACCCCTACGGCCATCGACGCATCGAAACCATTATCACCTTCGGTATTGGACTGGTCGTCGGCGTGGTGGGCGTCTCCATTATCGTCAATTCCATTGGATCTCTTCGCACAGGCACCAACAGCCAACCCACCCTACTAGCCCTGGTCGTTGCCATCATTTCTGTGCTGAGCAAAGAGGCCCTTTTTCAATGGTCGGTGCGCGAGGGACGCAAGATAAAATCGATGGCCGTAGTCGCAAATGCCTGGCACCACCGGTCCGATGCGATCAGCTCCATTCCGGTGGTTTTTGCGGTCGGATTTGCCCAATTTTTCCCTCAATGGACCTTTCTGGATGCTGTCGGAGCCCTTGTTGCTGCTGGCTTCATTTTGAAGGCGAGCATTGACATCATTATGCCTGCCCTGCGCGAAATTGCCGACACCGGCGCCAGCGCCGAAACGGTGGAAAAAATCAGCGCCATCGCCCAAAGCGTCGAAGGCGTCCGTAGCATCCACGCCCTGCGCACCCGCTTAGTCGGCTCAAACATTCATGTGGATTTGCATATCGTCGTCGACCCAGACATCACGGTTATGGCCGGCCATTTAATTGGCGACAAGGTTACAGATACGCTCAAGGACCAGGAACCAGAAGTCCTAGATGTACTGGTGCACATCGATCCTAGCCCGGACATGTAAGAATAATTTAGAAGCCGGCGAGCTGATTTTTGACCTGCATGCCAGCAGGATTGGCCAGGGGACGGACAATCAGGATTGCTGGATGTTCCATCAGAGAAATCCGATCACCGGGATCCGCCAATAATCGACCACCTACATCACTAATCATAATGATCACAGGGCGCGAACATGCGTCTGGATTGGTAGATACAACCTGGGCAATTCTTCCATCGTTCAATTGGACGAGCGAACCCACAGGAAACAAGGATTGAGCCTCCAAAAATACCTTCACGATGTCCGGGTCGAATTCCTGACGGGCCGCCATCTGTAAAAGAGCCTCCATCACCTTGTAAGGCAGAAAAGCAGGACGATGGGGTCTGGGTGTGCACATGGCCACATAAGTGTCCGCAAGACTGACAATCTTCGCCAGCATATGAATCATGGGACTTTTTTTCCCGCTGGGGTACCCGCTCCCATCGCAACGCTCATGACTTTGAAAAACGATCCAGGGCACCTCGGAAGGCAAATCACGGACTAAGGAAAGCATTTCCAAACTGGTGGCCGGATGACGCTTGATTTGAGCCCGCTCATATTCGTCGAGCGCAGTACGCTTGTGCATGATAATTTTAGGAGTGCGGAGAAGCCCAATATCTGCCAACAATGCTCCATAGATCAGAGACTTGATTTGGGCAAGACCCAGGTGCATACGGATTCCGGTCAAGCAGGATACAACGGCAACGGCAAGTGAATGGGCGGGAAGGTATTCCGGACTCTGTGCGTTAATGGTGCACAGCCCCATAATATCCTTGTGCTGGATAACCCCCGCCATAAGGGTTGAGGCCAGTCGATTGATGGTTCCCAACGGCCCCGTACTGGTGGACTGGTAAATTTGAACATTGGAAAACCAGGTATATATTTCCTGGGTCATTTGGAGACAATCCTGGGTAAGCCCAGACAAGTGAGTCTTTTCATCCTCGCTCGGACGCTCCACACGAGTATCCCGGATCATTCCTTCGAAGGGTTCTCCCGAAATTTTGTAGGCCACTTCCTTGAGCTTATTGATCCGAGCCTGCAATTTCTGGGGAGAAAAATCGTCCGCGGAAGCGAGTGGCATGACCACTTTTTCAATAATGCTACGGGATTCTTTAAAACCCATGGAAGGGGTCAGGGAGGGGGTCTCCAGACTTTCCCGGATCGCCTTGCGGATTCGCAGGGCCTCCTCCCGGGCGGAATCGGGAATTACCTTACGGACAAGGATTTCCTGGATGCCTCTTTGGGAAAGGGATTCGCAGAACATGGAGGTAATCGGGGAACCCGCCTCCAAAAGCAAACGATCCTGACGATCATAGAGCGCACTGGGCAAAACGACACCCAGCTCCAATTCATGGGTGTTCAAAACAGAAAAGAGCAACTGGGACCGAACTTGCTCTTGTGTTTCTCCGGCATCAGGAAGGATTATCGAGGGTAAAAATTCCCTTTCGAGAATCATGATGACTTGAGGCGTCAACTCTTCGAAGCTACCGAGCAGAACCTGCCCGGAAAAATGGAAAATCGGACCCGTTTGAGGTGGATTCGCGCGAAGGCTGAAAATGGAAATTTCCTTCATTGACCACAAGTTTACCATACCCGGATGATATTTGACAATGGGGACCCCAACTATTTTCGCAGATCTTTCAATTTTTCTAGATTGGAAGGCAATATGAGCAAGCTGAAATACCCGACCCCAATTACCGAAGTTCCTCTGTTTCACCAGGGCAAGGTCCGCGACATGTACGACATGGGCGACGCCTTTCTCATGGTCGCCTCGGACCGGCTTTCCGCATTCGATGTGGTTTTGCCCACCCCGATCCCCGGAAAGGGCAAGATTCTAAACCAGCTCTCCGTTTTCTGGTTCGGTCAGCTCGGCATGAAAAACCATGTGATCACGGCCAATGTGGACGAATATCCTGAGATTCTGAAAAAACATGCGGACTACCTCCGTGGCCGTTCCATGCTGGTGAAAAAAGCCAAGCGTCACGATGTGGAATGCATCGCCCGTGGCTATATCGTGGGCTCGGGCTGGAAAGACTACCAGAACAGCGGAAAAATCTGCGGACACACGCTTGCACAAGGCCTCAAACTCTGCTCCAAGCTCGAACCCGCCCTCTATACCCCAAGCACCAAGCCCGATGTGGGCCACGATGAGAACATCTCCTTCGAAGAAACCATCCAAATTGTCGGGCAAAAGAATGCGGAGCGCCTGCGCGACCTCACTCTCGATGTCTACACCAAGGCCCGCGACTTCGCGGCAACCCAGGGAATCATCCTCGCCGACACCAAATTCGAATTCGGAGACATCGATGGCGAAACAGTGCTCATCGATGAGGTCCTTACCCCGGATTCAAGTCGCTATTGGCCCGCAGACAAATACCAGGAAGGCAAGAACCAAGAAAGCTTCGATAAACAATTTATCCGCGACTGGCTCGAGACCCTCACCTGGGACAAGACCTACCCCGGACCCGAAATCCCTTCCGACATTGTAAATAAAACCCTGGAGAAGTACATTGAAATCTATGTACGGCTAACCGGGAAAAAGCCCGAACTTTGAGTGGAAAGTAAACAGCCAGCATCTCAGCACGATGTCCTAGTGGAAAGTGCAAAGTTGCTGGAGTGTTTCCCCAAAAAAAATGACCTGTCGAAACTTTCCACTTTCCACTAACCTATATATCCCGCGACCCGTGTATTCACTTTCCACTTGTACCCAGTTCCCCCTCAACTCTCCACTATAGAACTCTAGAACTCTCCACTTGTAATCCCTTTTCCCAGAGAATCCCATGCCAAACAATCTTTCACTCCTGTTCACAGACGGCGAAACACTGCGCTATGGCGAAAACTCCCACCAAACTGCAGTTTTCTATAAGGATCCAACCTGCACCGAGGCCTCGCTGGCTACGGCAAAGCAGCTTCATGGAAAAGAGCTGAGCTACAACAACATTGTTGATGCCGATGCAGCCTTGGAAATGATCCGTGAGTTCCACGATACCAATGCGGTCGCGATCATCAAGCACATGAACCCCTGCGGACTCGCCACAGGCGAAACATTGGCTGAAGCCTTTAGTGCGGCGTGGGAAGGTGATCCTGTGTCCGCTTTTGGATCCGTTATCGCCGTGAGCCGCAAAGTCGACTTGGCCACGGCCGAGCTTTTGAAAGGCCGCTTTGTGGAAATCCTTCTGGCACCTGCGTTTGACGCGGATGCACTAGAATTCCTGAAGAAAAAATCTAAAGACATTCGCCTGCTCCATGTAGGAAAAATTGCAGCAGCCAAACCCTGCAAGGTATATAAACACGTCATCGGCGGAATGCTCGTGCAGGACCGCGATGTAGGTACCTTTGAAAAATGGGACTGCGTCACCAAGGCCAAATTCCCTACCAACAAAAACGCCTTGGCCGTATTTACCTGGCTGATCACCAAACACACCAAGTCCAACGCGATTGTCATGTGCCACGAATACAAGCCCGGGTTCTTCTGCATCCTAGGCCTTGGCCCTGGACAGCCCAATCGGATCGACTCCAACCTGCGCCTTTGCCAACCTCGCGTAAGCGATAACGTGGGCCGCATGGAACTTCCCTCGGGCAAAACCGCCGCCGAATTTGAACGCGAAATCTTCGGGGAGCTGGTCATGGGCTCGGATGCATTCTTCCCATTCCACGACAATATTGAGGCTTCGCACCAAGCGGGAATTCGCTACATCGTCCAACCGGGGGGATCGGTCCGCGATGCAGAAGTCATCGCCAAGGCGGACGAACTCGGGGTGGCCATGATCTTCACCGGAATGCGGCATTTCCGCCATTGAGCCCCATTTGAGACAAGCACTCTATATCGACGCCTATCGCAAAGTAGTTGACTTTTTGCGCGCTGCGCGCGAGCCCCAAGCTTCCCGCGCCACGCTCTGGACTTCGTTCCACGCAGGACTATCCAGCCTGAGCGTGGGAAAGGACGTGGAGCAGACCATCGAGCTTTGGGCCTTGGAAAACCTGGACCGGCATCAGCCGGAGTTTGTCCGTCAACGGGTTTTACACGACATCGAACAACGCTTCGTGACTACTGAAGCCTACGGTCGCTTACTAGAGGCCCAGTTTCAAGGGATGCTTTCTCCCAACCAGATCGAACTGATCTTCGATGACCTAGCCAGCCGGGAGCTTTCTCCCGTCGGTCCGGAACATGTAAACAAACTCATCGTCAAAGTCTGGTCCCGCAATCTTGCTGGAATCAGGACAATGAAGGTAAATTAGCATGTCAAAGCAACCAAGAATCCGGGTGATCGGCGCAGGCCTCTCCGGATGTGAAGCCTCTTTGCAGTTAGCCTCCATGGGCTTCGAGGTGGATCTATACGAGATGCGCCCGAACATCCCCACTCCAGCGCACCGCACAAGCAACATGGCTGAGCTCGTGTGCTCTAATTCCTTCAAGGGACTTGGGCTGAACTCCGCACATGGGCTCATGAAGAATGAGCTACGTCTGCTCGGATCCTTTCTGATGCAGGCCGCTGAGGTGGCAAGGGTTCCCGCCGGAGAATCCCTCTCCGTCGACCGGGAACAATTCAGCAAGGAAGTGGAACGCCTCATCCACAGCAACCCCAAGATCACCGTTCACCTTCAAGAGGTTCTTTCCCTTGCAGGAGATGACCGGCCGACAATTGTGGCTGCTGGCCCGCTTTGTTCCAGCGCACTGGCCGATGACATGTTCTCGCGCCTCGGGCAATCCCGAATGCACTTCTTTGATGCTATCGCTCCGGTAGTGGACGCAGAAAGCATTGACATGAACCACGCCTTTTGGAAAAACCGTTGGGACAAGGGCACCGATCCGGATTTTTTAAACTGTCCGCTCAATCGCGCCACCTATGAAGAGTTTGTGCGTAAATTAATCGAAGCCGATGCTGTGGAACCTAAACCATTTGAAAGCCGCGAACTATTTGAAGGTTGTCTTCCGGTCGAAGAAATGGCTCGCCGCGGTCAAGACACCCTTCGCTTTGGCCCCATGCGCCCCGTGGGCCTGGGCGAGGACCCAGACACAGGTCGAAAATGGTGGGCCGTCATTCAACTACGGGCAGAAAATTCCCAGCGCACATTATTCAACATGGTTGGATTCCAGACCCGCTTGAAATGGGGATCGCAAAAAGAAATATTTAGCATCGTTCCGGCTCTCCGCAATGCAAATTTTGTGCGCCTGGGAGCCATGCACCGCAACACCTTCATTGAAAGCCCCAAGCTGTTGGATGTTCATTTGCGCCTCAAGCAAAATGGCTCCGAAAATGGACTTCCCCCCACTTGGTTTGCAGGGCAAATCACTGGAGCAGAAGGGTATACCGAGGCTGTGGCCACAGGGCTGTATGCGGCCCTCAACCTGGCGAACACCTTGCGCAGGGGTGCTGGTATCGAGCTCCCCCAAGGAAGTTGCATTCGGGCTTTGGTGGACCATTTGACGGCCCCCAATCCTAGTTTTCAGCCCATGAATTTCAACTTTGGATTATTGCCCAGGCCCGCCGACCTTCCTCGAAAAACGGACCGCAAGGAATTCTTGGGGGAGCAAGCGCAAACGGCCATTCGTTCGTGGATCGCGAACTCGCGCTAACCCTGTGTTGACTTTTGCCCGGATGTTTCGCATACTGAAACCATGGGACTCTTAACAAAAATCCTTGCGCTGGTGATGCTTCCTGCCATTGCCGTTCTGGTGATGTTAATTCTCGCCCTGGGAAACCTATCTAGCTGGCAAAGCTCCCAGCAACAAACCGCGTCCGCAGTTCAGGAATGGGAGCAAATTCAGCAGACTCAACAAGCCTTTTCCCACTTGGGCCAAACCTATCACGAAGCGGTGGTGCGAACCATGATGGGCGAAGCCGCCGGAGCCATTGGGTTATCCTTGGATTCAACCAAGGCGGACTTCGCGGGGATTGAAGCCACCTTAGAAAAAATGGGACATACCCTTTTGCTGGATTCCATCAAGGCCCTCAAAATACGCTTCAACGAAGGCTGCGGAAAGATCCAGGGCGGGGACTCCTATGGGTCAAGCGAGTTCTATAATCAGAATCTCAAGGGCTCCGTCAATCATATTGCATCATTGATTTCCATACTGGCATCCGATCGAAAAAAACTCGCCGAGCTCCAAATCGCCACAACATCCCAGCTGGTTACATCCAAACGAACGTTAAGCCTTGTCATTGTGGTGCTGACCTTGCTCATTGTTGGTGGATTTTCGACTGTATTCATCAGGTCTTTGCTCTCCAATCTTAAATCATTCATGCAAGGACTTGGCCAAGTCATTCAGGGTGATTTACAGACCCAAATTGAAGTGCGGAGCCAGGATGAAATCGGAATTCTTGCCGTGCAATTGAATCAGTTTATCGCCACCTTACGAGAATTATTCCAAAACATCTCCCGGACATCTGATTTACTACGCAATTCGGCCGAAGAAGCCCAATCCACCTCCCAATCCTTGGCCGAAATTACTTATTCCGTCAAGGCTGGCGTGGATTCCGCCACAGTGTCTTCCCTTGCCGTGGACCAGGAGATGGTCCAAATCAACAGCCATTCCGACGATGTCGACAAAGTGGCCAAAGAACTGCAAACCTCGGTCGAGTTATTCAACACCTCTATGACCGGAATCCGTCACCAGGTGAATAATGTTCTTGAAATCGACGAGGATGCAGCCCAAAAATCAGCCACCGCCTTGATCGAAGTCCAGGCCTTTCTAGGTCTGTCCGAAAAGATGAATCACTTGCTGAGTAGCATCACAAAAATTGCCCAGCAAACCAATCTCCTGGCACTGAATGCCACCATCGAAGCCGCGACCGCGGGTGACGCCGGCAAAGGATTTGCCGTAGTTGCAGCAGAGGTGAAGGATTTGGCTCGTCAAACCGCCGCCACCAGCAAAGAAATCGGGGAACAACTCCTCGTGCTGAACCAGAGAGCCAACTCGGCTTTGTCCGCAATGAATTCCATCGATCAAACGGTCAAAGGAATTCGCGAATCCACCGAGGCGGTCTCCAGCGGAGTCTCTACCCAAATCGCCGCTGTGGAAGAAATTGAATCCCAGCTTGCACGCTTCCGAAAGCTGTCCAAAGGCATTTCTTTTTCAATCCAACAAACGAGCCAACATTCAAAATCCATGGTCGAAAGCATCCAGACCTCCTCGCGCATCACGGGAAACCTTGCCCAGCAAAGCTCGGTAGCCGGCGAGTCTGCAAAACATTTAAGCCTGAGCGCAGACCAGCTTGGCTATCTGCTCAAACAATTTCAAACCTGAACAACGGAGCCAAACATGAAATCCATGTTCCTAAAAATCACCCTCGCACTATGCCTTGGACTCTCTCCTGTGCTTGCTGCAGACGAAAAAGACATCACCGAGCCTCAGGCCATCGCCAAGGTCCAGGAGGCGGTCAAGGCGATCAAAAAAGATGCCGAAGGAACTTTCGCAAAAATTTCAGCTGGCGAAGCCCCTTACAAAGACAAGGAGAACCCCGCCCTCTATGTTTTTGTCTACGATACAGCGGTCAACATGATCGCTCATCCCAACAAAGACCTCCAGGGCAAAAACTTCAAGGGCAAGCCCGATGTGCGGGGCAAGAAGTTCCGCGATGAAATCGTAAGCCTTGGGGTTAGCAAGGGCAAAGGCTGGACCGACTACCATTATCAAAAACCCGGTGAAACAGGGATTTTCGAAAAAACCACCTATTGCGAAAAAGTTAAGGGCAGCGATGGAAAGCTTTACATCGTAGCCTGTGGCAAGTACAAATAGGAACATTTTTGCCAAGCATTTATGCAAGGGCCATCTTCCTGGATGGTCCTTTCTTTTTTACATTCATGCCCATGACAGCATTAATTCTTGATGGAAAAGCCCTGGCCCGCGACATGGAACAAACCCTTTCGCCTCGCGTAGGCGCAATCAAGGTCCATGCACACGGAAAAACTCCGGTTCTCGCCACAATTCTTGTCGGTGATGATCCCGCATCCGCAACTTATGTGCAAATGAAAGGCAACGCCTGCAAACGCGTTGGAATGGACTCCATTCGAGTTCAAATGCCAGCGAATACCACTACCATCCAGATTCTCGCAAAAATTCGCGAACTCAACGAAGACTCCAATGTGCACGGAATTCTTTTGCAACACCCCGTTCCCCGTGGCATTGACGAACGGGCCTGCTTTGACGCCATCGATGCTCGCAAAGACGTAGACGGGGTCACTTGCCTGGGCTTTGGCCGCATGGGCATGGGCGAATCGGCCTACGGCTCCTGCACGCCAGCAGGTATCATGAGCCTGCTCAAATTTCATGAAATCCCCATCGCCGGAAAACACGCCGTGGTGGTAGGACGGAGCGCCATCCTGGGCAAGCCCATGGCCCTGATGCTTCTGAACCACAACGCGACCGTGACCATTTGCCATTCCAAAACCGAAAACCTGGAATCCTTTGTAAAACAAGCCGACATTCTGATTGGCGCCGTGGGCCGTCCCGAATTGATCAAATCTGCTTGGATCAAGCCCGGAGCCGTGGTGATCGATGCCGGCTACCACCCTGGTGGAATTGGTGACATTGAAAAGGCTGGTCTCCCGGAAATTGCTTCTGCCTACACCCCCGTCCCCGGTGGCGTGGGTCCCATGACCATTGCCACGCTGATTCGACAAACTGTGGAATCCGCAGAAGCCCACCTGAACACAAAATAACGCCCCGAGGTTTGCATGGAATCCGCTTCCACCGATTTTGACCTGACCATCATCGGGAGCGGTCCCGGAGGCTATGTCGCCGCGATCCGCGGAGCCCAGGCAGGACTTCGTGTCGCGATCGTCGAACGGGAAAACCTAGGTGGAATTTGCCTGAACTGGGGCTGCATTCCCACCAAAGCCCTTCTGCGTAGCGCCGAAGTATTCCAGGAAGCCTCCCATGCGGAGGCATTTGGAGTCCGGGTTGCCAAACCGGAAGTGGATTTTCCCGCCATCATCGCACGCAGTCGCGAAGTCGCAAAGACCAACAGCGCCGGCGTCGCCTTCCTGATGAAAAAGAACAAAATCACGGTGCTCGAAGGAAACGCGCGCCTTCTTCCCCATGCCCCCGGAAGCATCCCCCAAATCGAACTCCGCGCTCCCGATGACAGTTGTGGAACATTAGCGACAAAATACGTCATTTTAGCTACAGGCGCAAGCCCCCGGCACCTTCCCCAATACCCCATCGACGGCACTCATTTTTTGAACTACCGACAGGCCATGGCACTTGAATCTCAGCCCAAAAGCCTTCTGGTGATTGGATCGGGAGCCATTGGACTTGAGCTTGCCTGGTTCTTCAATGCCTTGGGAACCCAAGTCACCCTAGTGGAAGCCCTACCTCAAATTCTTCCCTCCGAAGATGCCGAAGTGTCCCGATTCCTCACCCTTTCCCTGGGAAAGCAGGGAATCAAATGCCTCGCCGGGGCCACGCTTCAAGGCATCCAGAAACAAGAAGACGGGGTTCTTGCGCACATCTTTGATTCCAAAGGTTTTTTACACGAAATCCAAACAGAAAAAGTCCTTTTTGCTGTTGGAATGGCTCCCAACACAGCTGAGCTCGGCCTCGAAAGCGCCGGAGTCATTTTGGACGAAAAGGGCTTCATCCAGGTAGATGCCAGTATGCATTCGCGAGCCCCAGGAATCTATGCCATCGGTGATTGCACCGGCAAACAGATGCTCGCCCACAAAGCAAGCGCCGAGGCCGAAGCCGCCCTTTCGGGTATCCTGGGAAACTCCCACCCAGTTGACTACGCACAAATTCCTGGTTGCATTTATTGCCACCCGCAAGTCGCGAGCATTGGCCTTACCGATGCCCGAGCCAAGGAGCAAGGCTTTGCAACGGTCACCGGCCGTTACCCTTTCCAGGCCAGCGGAAAAGCCCGGGCCGCAGGCCACACTGAAGGTTTCATCAAGCTTGTTTTTGACCAGGCCAACGGGAAAATGCTCGGCGCACAGATCCTCGGTGGAGACGCCACCGAAATGATCGCCACCATGGGAATTGCCCTCAAAAAGGAAATGACCTGGGAAGACCTAGGCCACATGGTTTTTGCCCACCCCACCCTCTCCGAAGCCTTTGCCGAAGCGGCCCTTTCCAGCCACAAAAAAGCCGTTCATTTGTAAAACCATTCGCGAGAAACCCCTCTATTCATCCCCTGAAATACTACGTTTATCGGGCAATGGAAAAGCAAATTGACTTTTCCAGACCATATTGTTAATATTAACAGTAAACAATAAAAATAGGCCCCCGATGAGCTTCCGCGACCCATTCCATAACTCGCTTGAAATAGAATCCCTCCTTGCCCAGGCAGGGAGTCGCTGGGACGACCGGACCGGCTCCATCAGCATGCCCATTTACCAGGTGACCACCTTTCGGCACCCAGGTCTCGGTGAATCCACCGGGTTTGACTATTCCCGCACCTCAAATCCCACCCGGCAAGTCCTGGAAGAAGTTCTGGCCACCGCAGAAGGAGGCTCCAAAGCTGTGGCCTTTCCTTCGGGAATGGCTGCGGTAGATTGCTTTCTTAGACTATTCAAACCCGGAGAAAAAATTCTCGTTCTGGAAGACCTCTATGGCGGAACCTGGCGGATTCTGGAATCGGTTTTCCGCCCTTGGGGCCTGCAGATCCAATACATTTCCTGCGAGGATCTGGAATATCCGGAACGTCTTTCACGCCACGGACAATTTGCAGGGCTTTTTCTCGAAACACCGACCAACCCCACATTAAAGATATCAAACATCGCCAATGCAGTGAGCCTCGCAAAAAGCCACGGGGCCATTGTCGCTGTGGACAACACCTTTCTGACCTTCTGCCTGCAACGTCCCTTGGATTTGGGTGCCGACCTTGTAGTCTACTCGTCATCCAAATATTTGGGTGGACATAACGATGTCCTTTCGGGAGTGTTGGTGGCCAAAACCGCAGAATTGGGAGAGCGCCTGGCAAAATTACAGAACACCACTGGAGCCGTGCTCGGACCTTGGGATTCCTGGCTTCTGCTACGGGGATTAAAAACTCTGCCCCTGCGCTTAAAGCAACAACAACAAAACGCTCTGACCATCGCAAACTGGCTTCTTTCCCATCCCGCCGTTGCGGATGTTTTCTATCCTGGATTACCCGGGCATCCCAGCCATGCGGTTCACCAATCCCAGGCTTCGGGTGCTGGCGGAATGCTTTCCTTCACTTTGCGAAACCCCGCCAAAGCGGCCACGGTGCTCTCCAAAGTGAAATTATGGCTATTCGCCGAAAGCCTTGGGGGAGTTGAGTCCTTGATCACTCTTCCCGTCAAACAGACCCATGCCGATGTTCCCGAAGCCACCCGGATTCACCTAGGAATCGTCGATAGCCTGTTTCGCCTTTCGGTGGGAATCGAAAATGCCCAGGACTTGATTCAGGATTTAGCACAAGCCCTGGAGGATTGATCCATGAAAAACTTGCGCCCCGATTCTTTGTTCGTCCATAGCGGAATCACCCGCGACCCGCGCACGGGCGCCTCGAGCGTCCCCATATTCCAGGCATCCACCTTTCACCAGGAAGACCCGCTCCACCTGGGCGAATATGATTATTCCCGTTCGGGAAACCCCACCCGGGAAGCCCTGGAAAAATCCGTGGCAGAATTGGAAGGCGGAAGCGTTGGCCTGGCCTTCGCGAGCGGAATCGCCGCAATCTCTTCAACCCTGATGCTCTTCGCGCCCGGTGACCATCTGGTTGTATGCGCTGATGTCTATGGAGGGACATTCCGTGTTTTCGACAAGCTGTTCCGTCGCTGGGGCCTCGAGGTCACCTTCGCCGATGCCTCCAACCTGGAGACTTTTGCAGGCGCAATCACGCCTAATACCAAGGCCCTCTTTGTCGAAACACCCTCCAACCCCCTGCTCAAAATTACCGATTTGCGCAAGGTCGTCGAAATTGCGAAAACACATAACCTGCTCACGATTATCGACAATACCTTCATGTCCCCCGCGTTCCAGCGGCCACTTGACCTTGGAATTGACATTAGTCTGCACAGCGCCACCAAATTCCTGGGCGGACACAGCGACGTGGTTGCAGGAATTGCCGTTATCAAAGATCCTCAATTAGGAAAACGCCTCCGTTTCGTACAAAACGCCTTCGGAGCCATTTTGGGCCCCCAAGACAGCTGGCTTGTGCAAAGGGGAATTAAAACCCTGGGCGTCCGCATGGAGCGTCAACAAAAAAATGCAGGAATCCTTGCCCACTGGCTCACACAACAGCCCGAGGTTCTCAAGGTCTTTTACCCAGGCCTTCCCACCCATCCAGGCCACGCAATCCACATGTCGCAGGCCAGTGGCGGTGGCGCCGTCCTTTCCTTTGAGCTGGCATCCCAGGCCCAGGCAGTCCAACTGATGACCTCGGTAAAGCTACCCTTGGTTGGCGTAAGCTTAGGTGGAATCGAAACCATCCTGTCCTACCCTACCACCATGTCCCATGCAGCCTTTTCGGTGCAGGAACGCGCCACCCTGGGCATTAGTCCCGGTCTGGTGCGCCTCTCCCTGGGCCTCGAAGACCCTCAAGACATCATTGAGGACATCACCCAGGCGCTAAGAAATATTTAGAATCAAACCCATCCAACAGGAGTCCACACTATGAGCAGAATCTATAAGAACAATGCGGAATCCATCGGCAACACGCCCCTGGTTCAGCTCAACCGTGTCATCGGAAAAACCACCGCAACGGTCCTCGCAAAAATTGAAGGTCGCAACCCTGCCTATTCTGTGAAGTGCCGCATCGGTGCCAACATGGTCAAAGATGCAGAGGAAAAAGGCATCCTAAAAGCCGGCAAAATCATCGTGGAGCCCACCTCGGGCAATACCGGAATTGCCCTGGCCTATGTGGCCGCAGCCAAAGGCTACAAACTCATGCTCTGCATGCCCGAAACCTTCAGCCTGGAACGCCGCCGCGTCATGGCCGCCTTTGGTGCCGAACTGGTGCTGACCCCTGGGCCCCTGGGGATGAAGGGTGCCATTGCCAAAGCCGAAGAAATTGCAGCATCTAATCCGGATCTCTATTGGCTTCCTCAACAATTCAACAACCCGTCTAATCCTGCCGTCCACGAAGCCACCACCGGGCCCGAAATCTGGAACGACACGGATGGCCTGGTAGATGTGTTCGTCGCGGGCGTTGGCACCGGAGGCACGCTAACCGGTGTTTCCCGTTTCATCAAGAACACCAAGGGCAAGCAGATCACATCGGTGGCTGTCGAGCCCCAAGAAAGCCCTGTGATCACGCAAAAACGTGCCGGTCAGGACCTCAAGCCCGCTCCACACAAAATTCAAGGAATCGGCGCCGGATTCATTCCAGGCAATTTGGACCTGTCCATTATTGACCGGGTAGAGCAAGTATCCAGCACTGATGCGGTAGAAATGGCTCGTCGCCTGGCCGCCGAAGAAGGCATTCTCTGTGGCATCTCCAGTGGTGCGGCAGTCGTCGCTGCATCCCGAATCGCCCAGTTGCCCGAATTCGCAGGCAAGACCATCGTGGTGATTCTTCCCGATGCTGGCGAGCGCTACCTGTCCACCGTTCTC
>CAIRAY010000097.1 GCA_903876665.1 uncultured Fibrobacterota bacterium
GCTCTCAACAAGGGGCCAAAGATTTCTGTGACCTGCGCTCAGTAATATCAACTTCAAGAAAGCAAGCGGTCAGCGTGATGAACGCCATCATCGACCTGGTCAATAGGCGTATGCCGAATTTTCAGACCTGAACAGTAACCTGGCATTTACCTCAGGGGTCAGCACTATACCCCTGATGGTCTATGTAACCTATGAGAAGCCACTGGCGCCAGGATCCTCCATAATTATCAAGCCCTCTCTATGGATGGGCAACAGTATTACAACCAGAAATGCTGAAACCATAATGGAATTTGAAGACACGATCTATGTCGTTCGCCTGGGAACCCAAGCAGGCTATCGCATTTACCCTAGCGGAAGAAATCAGGGGCTCTACCTGCAAGGCGCGGTGAGCTCCTATTATGTAAGCGGCCAAAGACCTGGGCTTACAAAGGGTACTGGGTATTGGTTAGATGGGCTGGGGTATATCGGTTATGCGGCCAAGTATGGTAATCTGGGCATTCAAGCTGATGTCGGTGCCGGGTATTCAATCGCGATTCGATCGGGTTCATCTTCCCAGGCCTCCTCCATGACCAAGCCCGGATTTTTGGGCGATGTCAACCTTGCATTGGGCTATTATTTCTAATGAAGTTCTGGCTTTGGATCGCGTTTTTTGCCAGTAGCGCTTTGGCTTTACCCGGGGTTGAGCGCATGCGCATGGTGTCGCCACATTTTGAATATGTCGTGGCCACCGAAGACTCTGCCGAAGCGCGTTCCATTGCCCAAATGGCCGAGGTAATCTGGGATTCCCTCAGTCATGCGACGGGCTTTCAGCCGCCCACGCCTGTAAGCATCGTTATTCGCGACGAGGACGATTATTCTAATGGATACGCCATTCCTTTTCGCAATTGGGTTTCCATTTGGCTTGCTCCCTTGGATTTTGAATTCCGCAACGGGACCCGCTGGCGCGCCAATGTCCTCGCCCATGAGCTAGCCCACGTATTTACCATGCGCGCTTTGGGATTTACCAGCTGGTATCTGGGACACGACTTCGGTGCCGATTTTGGATTGGACCATGGCAATGTCCTTGCCTCCAGTTCGATCCGTTCCGACGACTTGGAAACCTGGATGGCAGAAGGCTTGGCCCAATATGGAGCGGAACGTTGTGGTGTGGACCATTGGGATGCCCAACGGGCCATGCTGGAGCGGGTAGCCTGGTTGTCTGGAGCCATTCAGCCCTATCCCAAGTTGGTCTCCTTTTCTGGGGATTCACGGGAATCCGAAGGGATCTACAATCAAGGTTATAGCTTTATCCGTTTTGTCATGGCGCATGGATCTTTAGACCTGGCTTCGCTTTTGCGTGTGGGAAAGGCATCGGGTATTCGCACGGCCGTCGCCCAGGCTTTTTCGCAGGATTTTGCCCTGGTGTTTGAAAAGTGGCGCTCGGATTTGCGCGCCAAATATGGAGATCCTGTGCCCTCAATCCCGGGTTCTTCCTGGGTGAAAGCGCCCTATCGTTTGGAATATATGAAGGCCACAAGCCCGGTACAAGTCGGCTCGTCCCGGTACTTCCTTTCTTCCCACCAGAATGATTATGGCATTACCCATTTATACGAAATCGATGCTGCCGGTAGCCTTTCTCTTGTTGATGAAGATGTCGAAGGTCGATTATTCCATGACTCCATTCAGAAACAGCTCTTGTATGTAAAAATGGGAACAGGGCTCAACCGAAGGAGCATTCGGGACTTGTTCGCCCTGGATTTGAATCCAGCCAGCCCGGATTTTGGGAATACCAAGGCACTCACGGTTTCTGCTCGAGTCGTGGACGCCAGCGCAAACGCTCAGGGAGTCTGGTATGTGGGCCGAAGGAACGGATCGAACCGGCTGTTTCGGATGCAGAATAGCCAGGTGCAAGAACAAATGGCCTCGCCTCCAGGATTGGAGCTTATTTCTGTGGCCCCTTCTTTTAATGTGGATGTTTTGTATCTCGGATTCATGGGCCTTGGTGGGTATTCTCTCGCCCGCTACAGCGTAACGGAAAAAACCTGGCAACCCATTTTGAAGGGCCTTGAAGTTCGTGATCCATGGGTGCAGGATGGTTTTCTCTACTTTTCGCATGTGCAGAATGGTGCATGGCAAATCGGGCGGACATCTGACCCCTGGTCTGAGAGCAATACGGTCACCGTCTTGACGCAGGAGGTGGGTGGGGCGTTCCAGCCTTCCGTGGAGCAGGGCGTTCTTGCCTATTCTGCCTATACGGCCCAAGGCTTTGTGCCTCGTCAGGTAAGTATGGAAGCAAGCGAGTCCCGTGAAGCCATCCTTCCGCTTGAGGAGAAAAATCCAGCAGAGGATCCCTTGTTTTCCAAGAATCCGGCCATGGTAAAAACCGAGTGGGGCAGTGCGAACTCCCTTGCCCTGCTTGGCTTCGCGACGCAGAGCTTTTATCTTCGCTCCAGGCCCGCTGCAGGGGACTCTGTGGCTTTGGGGGATAAAGTCCTCCTGGGAGGTGCGGTGGTATTTGCCGATCCTTCGCAGGAAAATTATTTGACCTTGCAGGTTCAGGCCCTCAAGGGAGCCGGTGGATTGTGGGGTAAAAGTGGTTGGGATCCCATATTGATGGCGAACTGGCAATCCAGCTCCTGGGCACCTCTTTTGAATCTGAGTATGGGTTACCAACAAATCACTCCGGAATATGGTCCTTTTCCAGCACCGGACTTTTCGGTCAATTTAGTTTCCACTTTTGGAGAGGCATCCCTTCAGTTTACCCTTTCCAACCATTGGTACGCCTTGGGCATTGCCCGCACCGAGAGTGAAGGTTTGGGCATAGGGTCTGAGGTGTGGAGCATTATGCAACAAGACCAGGTACTGGGTGGATTCGCGTATTCCAATACCAATCCCGGTCGCTATGGAACTCTCTCGGGCCTTACTCTTTCCTTGCTGGGCGGCTACGTAAAGATTGGCGCGGTGGATTTCAGTCGCGCCGATGACTTGGATTATGCCGGAGGACTCGTCCCTCATAAGGGCTGGGTTATTCTCCCCACCATACAGGGGAACAGCCACCTTTCCCGCACGCTTCTTTTTGGAATGTCTTTTTCTCCCCAAATTATCGGGATTGCAGATACCCTGATTTCTTCATACCAAGTCGAGGGCAATGTGGGAATTCCTTTCCCGCGCGGTCATATTTCCATCCCGGTCTGGAATCGGCACCTAACCTGGGTGGACCCGATCCTGAGGCTTGGGTTCGTGGGCATCAATCATGGCGATGACTCGACAGAAACAACGGTGTCACAGTCCAGGCATATTCAGGGTATGCGAGGTGCCACAAGCGCGCCACATTACGCCACCTCACCGGAAGACCTCACTCCCTGGTCCCTCAAGCGTAGCCAGGACCTGGAGGTGAATGCCGAGTTGTCCTGTCGGGTCTTGACCTTGGGGCACGCCACCTCGAGCTGGGCTCTGGGAGTGAATCTTCCTTTGGAAAAGGGGCTTAAACCAGGTACGCCGATTTGGTACCTGGGACTCTCGTTTTAAAATTCAGCCCGGCCTTGCAGACGGGCTTCGCAATAGAGTATAATCAACCTCGAAATTCATTGACGAGGATACTATGAATCGAGTTTTGTTGTTTCTCACGTTGTGTGTCGGCATGGCGTCTGCCTGGGATGAATGCCAGCCCTTGGCCCCCAAGCAATTTGAGGCCTCGCTCTCCGTTTTTCGCTACCTGGAAGGCGATAAAGCCTTTTATCCGGAGCTTGCCCTGAAGGCGGGGTTGGTAACCGGGCTTGATGTGGAGTTGAATATTCCCGGGGCCTTGCAGACCGGAGCCTCCGGATTCGACCAACCCACCCTCGCCCTTAAATATGCATTACCCGGGCTTACCGGGTGGTCTGCCCTTGTAGGAGCCAGCGCTCCCATCGGCGCTGATTCGGTCATGGGTGAAGATTCTTTGGCGGTTCTCGATTTTGCGGGGATGTTCGAATTTTCTACTCCATCCTTGACTATCAACGGATTTGTATCCTACAGCGCAAATGTCAATGCCTTGGACCGGGGAGCCCTTGACGGCTATTTTATCCCGTATTATGCCATTACGGAGAAATTTGGGGCATACCTTGGGCTCGAAGTAAGCAAGCCGCTCAGCAACGATGGGCCGACCTATTTTGCTTATCCCGGGTTGAGCTATCTATTCACCGATGTGACAGGCATTTCTGGGGATTTTGACATCGAAAAAGAACCTGCAACCGATCCGGCTTTTGGGATCGGCTTCGCAGTCTACACGCAGTTTTAACGGAAAATACCCGGTCTATTGACAAATAAATAGGGTTATGCTAATTTAATGAATGAACGGTCATTCATTAAATAGGTGTCACCATGCGGAAGAAAGAAGGCGACAAGCAAACGGCAATCCTCGATGCGGCGGTCCAGGTGTTTCAGCGCGAAGGTTTTGCGGGGGCACAGGTCGCTGCAGTGGCTGTTGAGGCTGGCATTGCAACAGGGAGCGTCTACCTTTATTTCAAGGGAAAGGATGCCATCCTAGATGGGGTTTTCGAGCGATTTTGGTGCAAGGTCCTGGAACGGATTGAGGGATTGCCAGCAACCGAGCCGAAGGACCAGCTCGCGGATCAGCTGGGTGCATTCTTCGATAGTCTTTCCGAGGATAGGGCGCTTGCGGAAGTTTATCTGCATGAGCATCATTCCTTTCTTGCCCGAAAATCAGGCGTCGGGTTCGATGCCTTTGCTCGATGTGTTTCCTTGGGCGAAGAGGTTTTTTCCCGGGGGGTAAAATCTGGGCAATTTGACAAGGGCATTTCGGTTTCCTTGGGCCGGGCCTTTGTCTTTGGGGGAGTCCGGGCCTCTTTGGAATTCTGGCTTTCCCAGGATTCCCTTTCTGCGGCACAGGTTCGCAAGCGTACCCTGCGCATGGCACTTTCGGCCCTGACCCCCAGAGGTCTCGCATGAGCAAGATGGGGGCAATCCTTTTTAGCGCAGTGGTTTTTTCTTGGGGCGGGGACGCGTTGACGCTCGAGGGCGCTTTGCGGTCCCTGGAATCCGGGAACCATTCGCTCGAGGCCTCCCGGGCGAAGATTGAATCTGCGGAACACAACCGCAAGGCCAGTTTCGGCAGTTTTCTTCCGGTGGTAAAACTGGAGGTTTCTGCGCAATATTTAGATCGTGATCTGGTCTTGAATTTAGATGGGATCCGCGAAAGCCTGCTGCAAATGCAATCCCTGGATGCGGCAACGCAACAGAATCTGCTGGGCTTGATTCAGGGGAGTGCGCCCCTGGACGCCAACCAGTCCCAGGCCATTGCGAATGGAGCTTACCAAAAATACAATCAAGCTATTCCGCATTTTATCGATACAGTAAAGACACAATACCACTGGCTGAGCAACGTTTCGGTTTACCAGCCATTATTTCATGGTGGCCGAATCCTGGCGGGCTACCAGGTGAGTCAGGCCAAAGAAGCCGTGGCCCGGGCCGACAACGCCAAGCAGCTTGGGGATCTTCGTCGCGATTTTTCTAAATATTATTTGCAGGGAGCATTGTTGCATTCGAGCATTGCTTTGCGTACAAATGCACTTGGTGCAATTGCCAAGCACCGTGACCGGGCCCGGAGTCTTGTGGAGCACGGCATGGCGGACCGCACCGCCCTTTTGCGGGCAGAGCTCGCTTTGGCTGAAGGACAAACGGCCCTGGCCGAAGACAGCATGAAACTTGCCTCCATTTCGATCACGCTGGGCCAAATGCTGGGGAACCAAAATCCTATTGATATCGCTGATCTTCTTTCTTCGCCCCCGACCGAACTTCCTGAATCAGGCCCACTGGCTTCCAATCCACTGGTGAACTCCATTGAGGCACAAGGAAAGGTCGTGGAAGGGGCTGCCCAAGCCAAGCGGGCCGACTTCGTTCCCGAAATCGGGGCCTTCGGTAAATTGGAGCTCAACCAGAGTGCGTTGTCCTCGCTCGAGCCTAATTGGATTGTGGGGGTCAAAGGCACCATGACCCTATTCCGGGGTGGGGGTGATTATCATGGGTTGGCGGCCATCAAGGCCAATCAGCGGGAGGTGTCGGCGATAAAGGCCGAGGCCATTGAGGCCTTGCAGGCGCAGGGCAAACGGCAAGGCTTGGCATTTGTGCAGGCCAAACTCCGCTACGAAAACCAGGGCAGGCAAGTAGACCTGGCGGAGGAGTCTCATCGGGTGTGTGCCTTGCGCTTTGGAGAGGGCCAGGCGACCGGGCTTGAGGTGGTTGATGCTTGGCTCGCTTTGCAAAAGGTTCAATTGGAACGACTCTCTTCGGCCTACGAAGCTTGGGTGAGCTTGCTGGAAATGAGTTGGGTTAGTGGAAGTACCGAAAATTTTGCCATGATTTGGAAAGAGGCGCAAAAATGAAAAATTATCCACAATGGCTGGGAATTGGGTTCCTGTTTATGTTTTTGGTCAGTTGCCAGGACAGTGAAAATCAGATTTTGATCGGGATGGCCGAAACGCGGGAAATCGTTGTTGCATCTAAACTTTCGGGGCGTTTGGCGTTGGTTAGTGTTTCCGAAGGGGACCGCGTAGAGGAAGGACAGGAAGTGGCCACCTTGGCAAGTCCCGAAGTGGGTGCCAAGGTAGAGCAGGCAAAAGGGGCGCTAAAAAGTGCCGAGGCGAGGCTTCAGCTAATGCGACGAGGAGTGCGCCCCGAGGAGCTACGTATGGCTCAAACCGTTGTAGCCCAGGCCAAGGAAGCCCGCCAATTGGCCGAGAGCACATGGAATCGGATCAAAAAACTTTATGCGGACAGTGCCGTTACCCGGCAGCAAGCCGACGAGGCGGAATACAAATGGAGAAGCGCCCAGGAGTCCGAGTTTGCTGCAGAGTCCAGAGTAGAAATGCTTAAATCCGGTGCCCGTCCGGAGGAGATCGAGGCGGGCGAGGGTGCCACACAAAGTGCCCGCAACGCCTTGCTGGAAGCGGCTTCGTGGTCCAAGGAAACGGCAATTCTGAGTCCGGTTGGAGGCGTCGTGCAGAAGCGGTATTTAGGAGCGGGCGAAATTGCCGCCGCAGGAGCGCCCATCCTGGTGTTGATTCAACCCGAAGCCACATGGGTGGTGCTTCCGGTGCGGGAGGATCAAATTGTGAATTACAAACTTGGCCGTTTAGTTCATGGAGATATTCCCGCATTGGGGCTGCAGGGAATTGGGTTCAAGGTGGTTTGGCAAACCGCCATGGGGGACTTTGCCACCTGGCGTTCCACCAGCCGTCGTGGAGATGCAGATCTGCGTAGCTTCGAAGTGCGCCTAGAGCCGGAAGGCCCCGTGGAGGGTTTTTTGCCTGGCATGACCGTCCGCTTTCTGGTGCCTTTAAACGCAAGCAGAGCGCCTTAACATGAAAAGGAACGCGCTTGGTTTGTGTCATGCCCAGGCCTCTTGTCATGCCCGACTATCTTGTCATGCCCGACTATCTTGTCATGCCCGGCACGGGCATCACAGAACTCTGGTAGATGCACGGTGATGCCCATGGTGGGCATGACAGGTTCATTTCGGATAATTATCGACGGTATTTCCTGGATAACCCCATGCTAAAGTTTGCCCAACAGGAATGGAAAAGATTTTGGAGCGAGCCTGTCCGCTTCTTGCTATTGCTTGCCCCGATCGTGGCGACGTCGTTATGTCTTCTGGTCTATTCAGAGCGGGTTTTGCGGGACATTCCTTGCGGAGTCATCGACCTGGATCAATCTGCCCTGAGCCGGTCTCTGGTGCGAAATCTGCAGGCGACGCCTCAAATCAATTTAAGGACCTATCCCGACGAGGCTTCGGTGCGGGAAGCGTTTCCGCGTGGTGAAATTCGCGGGGCAATCCTCATTCCCCACGGGCTTGACGAGGATGTTCGCGAGGGACGTACCGCCCGGGTGATTGGTCTCCGAGATGCGTCCAATCCGGTCGTTGCCAACCAGGTGTATTCTGCCATCGCAGGGGTAATCGGAGCAGAGGCTGCGCGACTCTCCACCACGCGCATGATGGCTTTAGGTGAAAATGTGAACCGGGCTAAGGAGCTCGCTGTACCGCTTCGCCTGGATTCGCGACCTATTGGGAATCCCTATTTTGATTATCTCCGAAACCTTGCTCCCGGATTATTGCCAATATTTCTCCAGATGTGTTTAATGCTTGCGGGCGGGACGCTTTTGCCTTTGGGCTGGCGCGCCTCGCCCTCGCCACGCAGGGAGGCCCTGGGGCGAATGATTCCTTGGCTCCTATTTGCCCTGTTGGCTTCTGGGGTCATGTTCGGAATCTTGTTGCCTTGGTGGGGGATTCCTGTGGCAAATACCGCGGGCTTGCTTGGACTTCTTTTGTTGCTGAATGTCACATCTCTTTCCTTGGGAGTAGCTTTTGGGCGCTTTATACGTAGCGGTGCGCAGACCGTGCAGGTGCTACTTGCGTTTAATACTCCGGCCTTCCTCTTGTCGGGGTATACCTTCCCCGAATGGGCCATGCCCCCCGTCGTGGAAGGCTTGACCCGGCCTCTGCCCTTCAGTTTGTTTTTGGATGTTTGGAGGGGTGTTTCAGGTGAAACCTCGGAGCGAGTTTGGATTGGGCTTGTGGGCCTTGGACTTTATCTGCTATGTGCCTTGGTGGTCCTTGCCTGGCCGGGACCAAAGGAAAATGCCCACACATCCTGTGGGCCTGCCCTGGATCCCCGCCAAGGCGGGGATGACAAAATAGGCGGCGATGAAAAAATAGGCGGGGATGACAAAAATATCGGGAATGAAATAGAAATTGTCAAGAATGAATTCAAACGAATATTTGCCCTTCCTGGTCTAGCCAGTTTGGTGCTCGTCGCGCCCCTGGCATATTTAGTGCTTTATGGAGGCGTTTATGCCGAAAAGGAGGAGTGCGAACTCCCCATGGCGGTGAACGGGTCCGCGTCTTCGTCCTTGACCCGGGAGCTGGTTCGCAATTTGGATGCGCACCCTCGCTTGCAGTGCTATGGAGGAAGCCCCAAAGCCACGTTGCATTTTCCCGAAAATATGAAAATGGGAGTGACTCTCGCTTTGGAAATTCCTGCTATTCGATTTTTGCCCGCAGGGGATATGCAGCGGGCCATTGGCGATGTGCTGAATGCAAAAGGAGCAGTAATCCGGAGGGATTATTACATGAGCCGGGGGTTCAGTCCAAAATTCGCCGAAGAACGCGCCAACCCCTTGGTGTTCGAGGATGTTCCCCTGTTCAATCCTGGAGAGACCTACGGAGATTACATGCTTCCTCCCTTGGGAATCCTCATATTACACCAGTTGTTGTTGATCAGTATCGCTTTTGCTACGGCCTCATCCAAAGGCCAGGACGGATCTCTCTGGAAGCGTGGACTCCTTTATGCGTCGTGGAAATGTTTTTGGGTCATGCTGTGGTTGACTTTGGGATTGTCCATATTTAATGTCCCGAATCAGGCGAACTGGATTCCATTGTTTCTCCTTTCTATTCTGGGAGTGGGAGCCGTGGCGGCCCTGGGGATTTTGCTAGGTCACTTGTTCCACCATGGGCGATCGGTCCTGCTTCTCCTGGCCTTTTCCAGTTACCCTGTATTTTTCATGTCAGGGGCCAGCTGGCCTCGGGAAGGGTTTCCTGTGGTGATCGATGTGCTTTCCTTGGCCTTGCCTCTTAGGCCGTGGCTTGCAGGAATGGACCGTAGTTTCCGCATGGGGGCGGGTCTTTCCCAAATCCAGCCGGAACTGGTTCATCTTGGGATTCTCCTTTGCTCTTATGTGGTGCTGGTATCTATATTTCACCTATGCAAACAGGCTTCGATCCCACACAATTCCCCGTCCCGGACGCCCGCACCCTGATCCGCCTCGCCCTGGCCGAAGATGTCGGTTCCGGCGATGTGACCTCGCTCTGGACCATTCCCCCCAATCAGACTCAAACGGGTACCTTGATTGCCAAGCAATCCGGGGTTCTAGCCGGGTTGGCGATTATTCCTTTGGTTTTTGAGGAGCTGCACGTCCCCATGACCGTTACCTTTTATAAGAAGGATGGGGATCGGGTGGAGCCGGGCGAAAAAATTGCCATTTTGACCGGCACGACGCAGGCCCTTCTTACCGGCGAACGTACTTTGCTGAATTTTTTGCAACAACTTTCCGGAGTAGCCTCCATCGCCTCGGTTTATGCCGGTGCTCTCAAAGTGGGCAAAACCCAGGTACTCGACACCCGAAAGACTTTGCCGGGATTCCGGCGCCTGCAGAAATATGCGGTTCGGGCCGGTGGTGGCTCCAATCATCGCATGGGCTTGCACGACATGGTCCTGGTCAAGGACAACCATATCGAAGCGGCCGGGGGAGTCCTTCCTGCGCTCGAAATGGTCCGCAAGCACAATGCCCAAGGCTTGAAGGTCGAAATGGAAGTGGAATCGCTGGAACAATTGCGTTCCCTGCTCCACAAAGGCGTAGATGTGATCATGCTGGACAACATGTCCGATGAGACCATGGCTGAGGCCGTTGCGATAGTCCGTGAATCTAAGGATCCCGTTTTGCTTGAAGCCAGCGGCAACATGGATTTGGAACGAGTGCAGCGGATCGCCAATTTGGGTTTGGACTTTGTTTCGGTGGGCGCGCTTACCCACAGCGTTAAGGCTCTGGACATCTCCTTGAGGATCCTATAATCATGGTAAAAAAAGCCAAGTCTGCGGCAAAGACCGTTTGTGTGTGCGTCGATGTGGGCAACAGCCACACGGTGGTTGGAATCTTCCGCGGAGACAAAATTGTGGAGCATTGGCGCCTGACCACGCGCTCCGCAGCCACCTCCGATGAGGTCTTTCTTCGCATATCCGGCCTGGTTGTCCGGTCCAAAGTAAAAACCCGCGAAGTCACGCACATCGGTCTTTCCACGGTGGTGCCCATGCTCGAGCGCACCTGGATCAAGGCCTTGGACTTCCTCTTCCATAAGCCGGTTCATGTGGTGTCTGATCGTAACTGTCTGGGCCTGCAGATCAGTTATCCCAATCCGGCCTTGCTTGGGCCTGACCGCATTTGCAATACCCTTGCCATGAAAGAAATGGGCCTCTCTGACGGAATTGTGGTGGATATGGGAACGGCCACCAGTTTCGATGTGATGAAAGACGGAAAATTCCTGGGTGGAGTCATTATTCCTGGCATCAATGCCTCGCTCGAAGTCTTGACCCAGAAGACGGCCAGGCTCATGCCGGTTTCTTTGGAATGGCCTGATTCCATCATTGGGGATACCACGGAGAAGGCTTTACGCTCTGGGCTTTTGTTTGGATTCACTGGGCAGCTGGAGTTTTTGATCAAAGGCATCCATCAAGAATTGAAGCTCAAGAAAAAGGTCCCCATTATGGCAACCGGTGGCTGGTCGGAGCTACTGATGCAACGGACAAAAGTTATTGATGTATATGATCCGTATTTAACCTTGAAGGGCGTTCGTCAAGTAGCCCTGTTTGGAAATGGAGGTTCCTTATGAGAGTTCTAGTTACTGGCGGTGCCGGCTTTTTGGGGTCGCATTTGAGTGAACGCTTATTGGCGACGGGTCATGAAGTCATTTGTCTGGACAACTTTTTTACCGGGCAACGCAAAAATATCGAACACTTAATTGGCAATCGAAATTTTGAGTTGGTGCGTCACGATGTCACTTTGCCCATTCTTTTGGAAGTGGACCGCATTTACAATTTGGCTTGCCCCGCCTCTCCTGTCCATTACCAATACAACCCGGTCAAAACCATCAAAACCAGCGTGATGGGTGCGATCAACATGTTGGGTTTGGCCAAACGCACCAAGGCTCGCATTTTACAGGCCAGCACCTCCGAAGTCTATGGCGATCCCGAGGTTCATCCTCAGCCCGAGTCCTATTGGGGTTCAGTCAATCCCATTGGCATCCGTAGTTGTTACGATGAAGGCAAGCGCGTGGCGGAAACCCTTTTTATGGATTACCATCGGCAAAATGCGGTGGACATTCGCATCATCCGCATCTTCAATACCTACGGTCCTCGCATGCATCCCAATGACGGTCGCGTGGTTTCGAATTTTATTGTGCAGGCCTTGCGCGGTCAGGATATTTCTATCTACGGAGATGGCCTGCAGACCCGGTCCTTCTGCTACGTTGACGACTTGATCAGCGGGATGATGGGTGTTATGGAACAGACTGTTTCCATTGGTCCTGTGAATGTGGGAAACCCTGGCGAATTTTCCATGCTGGAGCTGGCTCAGCTTGTCATGGAGCTCACAGGCACCAAGTCGCGCCTGATTTATCATCCGATTCCTTCGGACGATCCACGTCAGCGCAAGCCCAATATTGACCGGATCAAAGAGTTGCTGGGTTGGGAGCCCACCATTGCCCTGCGGGAGGGCCTCGTGAAGACGATTGCCTATTTCGATCAAGCCTTGGCGACGAGCCAGACCAAATCCCAGGTCGATTGAATTTGACCGCCTGGGGCCAAGGCGAATTCCCACAGCCGGGTTTCCAATTCGAGTAGACTGATGCGGGAAATTCCTTTGCTGGAATTGCCCCCGGTGACGCCCATGGATTTGAGGTCGGCAAGCATGGCCCGGGGGGAATCATGGAAGGCCTTGTGCATGATTTTCCCTTGGTTGACTACGGTGAGGCCGGCCTGTTCGGCAAAGGAAGCCAGATCGCTTGCCGAGTGCATGCGGGTGCCTGGAGTCAGTGCGTTCCCTGTGCTTGCGCGATAGGCCTCATGTAACTCCCGCAGAGTTTGGGGGCCAAAAGTGGCCAGAGCAAATGTGCATTGAGGTGTGCCCCATTGCACCATTCGATGAAAAAATGCAGGCAAATCCTGAAACCATTGAACCGTAGCGCTGGAGGCCACTAGGGTTACGGGGGGAATGTTTCCGTGAGGAGTCCAATATTCCGCATCGCCCTGATGAAGCACCACGGTCTGGTCGGGGTATTCGGTCATAAGCCGATGATGGGATTGGGCAAGCATTTCCGGGGATAGGTCCAGGAGGTGTAATTCTTGTGGTTTGGCAGAGGCAATGCGACGGGATAGATGGCCTGTTCCGGGCCCAATTTCGATTACCGCATTGAGGGATTCGGGAAGATAGGGCTGGGTTTGTGTCCACAGCAAATCCGCTAAGCGACCCTGCACGCCGGACACGGCACCATAGCGATTGGCTTGCAAGCCAAACCGTCGTCCGACGGGAGTAATGTTTTCCGGTTCAGTCATTGTGGTAAGTGTAGTAATTCACCTTGTGCAATGGTCCATTTGACCGAGAAGGGCCAGTGGGACATTCCCTCTGAGAGGCAGAAGGATTGGGGCCGGATTTCGCCTTTAAGCCACAGGGAGAGGTCTGGGGATACAACGGGGTCCTGGTTTCCGCAGAGGAGTGAAATGTTGCGGTCCTGGGCGAGCCTTTGCAAATGATTGACGCTTGGAGTGGCGAGGATCTCGAGGCCCAGCACCAGGTCGGGGATGGGAATTTGCAGCGCCTGGGCGATCCATGCGGATTTTTCTTCTGCAGGGGCTGGTCCCATTTGTTCCGCGAAGGATGTGAGGACCGCCCGGGGGTCTTGCAAGAGTTTGTTTGCCATGCGTAGCACCACGCGTGGAGCCCAGCCCAGTTCGGGATGACAGAACCACCCTACGGGGCAAATGGCGAGGAGCGGCACTCCCTTGGGCAACCTGGGCGCAGTCTGAAAAGCCAGCAAGGAGCCGAGGCTCCAGCCGATGACCAGGGAGACGCCCTGGAGCTCCGGAAGTGTTTCCAGGCAATCCCGGTGCAGCAACATTTTGGAATAGGGGACGAGCCGATGGATTGCATTAGGGTACCGCGATTCAATCAAGCCTTTCCACAGCGAAAAATCCGAAGCCCAACCCGGAAGCCAACAAATGATGGGAGTTGTCATGAATTCCTCCAAGCGCACAAGCAATCGACAAAAGCAATCAATTGTGCTTCGCTGTGGCTTGCATTCACATTCACCCGAAGGCGCGCCGTCCCTGCTGGCACGGTAGGCTGGCGAATCGGAAACACCCAGAACCCATGCGTGGCAAGGAACTCGCTTGCGCTGATTGCGGAAGCATTGTCTCCTAGCACAATGGGGATGATCTGGCTCTGGGATTGCAAAATGTCAAAGCCTTCGGCCTGGAGCCTTTGGCGCAGAAGGCCCGAGAGTCGCAGGAGGTCTTCGCGACGCCAGGGTTCCTGGTCCAATAAATCCACCGCCCGGGAAACCGCCGCAACAACCGCAGGAGAATTGGCAGTGGAATAGATAAAAGAACGCGCATGGTTGACGAGCCAATCTACCAGAACTTGAGAACCCCAGACACAGGCTCCCGCGCAACCCAGGGCTTTTCCAAAAGTTCCCATGACAAGATCCACCTGGTCCATCAGGCCAAGCTCGTGAACAAGTCCCCGGCCACCTGGTCCGAAAACTCCGTCGGCATGGGCCTCATCCACCGCAAGGCCCACGCGGTATTTTTGGGCAAGGCTGGCATATTGTGCAAGAGGGGCCAAGTCCCCATCCATGGAAAAAACGGACTCAGTGAAAACCCAGCCCTTGCCTGGATTTGTCTGTAGCAATCGCTCCAGATCCTGGGGGTCGTTGTGCTTGAAACGATGCAGGCGCGCCCCGCTCAAGCGGGCGCCGTCGTAAAGGCTTGCGTGGTTGAGCCGGTCAAAAAATACATGCGTTTCGGAGTCGCAAAAGGCGCTGACCAGCCCCAAATTGGCCGCGTAGCCATTGTTGAAAAGGAGCGCGGCTTGGGAACCCTTCCATAGGGCGAGTTTTTGTTCCGTCTCGGCGAAAATTGTGGGCGATCCCGTGAGCAGGCGCGAGCCTGTGGAACCCGTTCCATGCTTGAGGGCGCCTTGTGCGCAGGCCTCGGCCAGGGCAGGGTGCCGAGCCAAATCCAGATAGTCGTTGGAAGCAAAATTGACCATTTGAGGATTGGAGCGCAATCGGCGCAAAAGCCCTTGAGCATCGCGCTCCTGCAATTGGTCCAAATACCATTTTGCTTCAATCATTTTGTTCGTCGGAAATAGTCTGCTAAGGGGTGTGACGTCAAATCGGATAGGGACCATTCTCCTTTGAAATAGGGAATGCAACCCAAAAAAGGAACGCCGGTACGGGCCTGGATAATGTGGGCGTTGTCGGCCGCGAGGGCTTCGGCAAACTTGGCCTGCTCGGGTTCGGAGAATACAAAGCCCGCAAGGGGAAGTCGCCTGGATGCCAGATGCTCCAAGGTAAGCAGGGTGTGGTTGATGGTTCCTAGGCCGGGTTTGGCCACCACAAGAGTCGGGAAGGAGCTAAGCTTGGCTATGTCCGTCATCTCGAGTTTTTCTGTGATGGGGACGCGAATTCCGCCCGCACCTTCCATGATGATAAAATCAAAATTTTTGCGACTGGAAATGATTAGGTCGTGAATCGGTGCTGCGTCGTAAGTGATTCCCTCGAGGGCGAAGGCCAAATGGGGGGAGGAAGGATTGCGCAAAAACCAGGTATTGACCACATCGGGGTGCCCCATCACTTGTTGGATGAATTGGGCATCTCCCTGGGGGAATGTGGCTCCGGCATGGATTGCTGGGCCACATTGTATGGGTTTATAATAAAGGGCTTTGCGGAGTTGATTCCGCAAAATGGCCAAAAGGAAGCCAGAGGCGAAGGTTTTGCCCACATCTGTGCCGGTACCGGTAATAAAAAGTCCATTTTTGTTCACGTCCATAAATCTACTCAATCCTAGGGGTTCCTCGGGAATTTGCTGGATTTCATCGTTGGATTCCCTTCAGAGGGGCTTTTTTGCTTGTTGGATCAACTATCTTTGGGGGCATCGATTGAGAGGATTGTATGCGCTCGATTTCAAAAATTGCCTATTTGACTATTCTGATCGCCTTGGCCCAGGTGAATGCCTCGGTCCTCACCCTGGAGGATGCGGTTCGTGAAGCATTGCTCTCCAGTACCCAGACCAAAATTTTTGATGAAAAGCTGGTGAGCTCCCGCGAATTCGAAAATGAGCAACGTGGCTTGCTCTATCCCAATATTTCGGTATACGCCGATGCAGGGCGAGGTGCTATGCCTGTAGACACGAGACCATTCGGTGGGGCAGGAATTGTCAATCAATCCGCAAATGCCTTCGATTATGGTATCAAGGCGACCGGCCCCATCTACACTTTTGGCAAGTTGAGCACCGCCATTTCCATGGCCAAACTCAAGGATGAATCCGTTCGCTTGCAAGTCAAGCGGGGCAAACAGGATTTGCAGATGCAAGTGATCGACGCCTATTCCGCAGTCGTTCTGGCACAAGCCAAGGTTCAAGTGCTGCGTCGCTCGCGCGACCGTTCCAAAGAAACCTTCACCCTGCTCGAACGGGATTTTACCGCGGGCAAAGGCATGAAGGCCGATGTGCTCATGGCCAAGTCCAGCCTAAAGTCCTTGGAACCCCAAATCATCGCTGCAGAACGCGACGCCGATGCAGCCCGTCGCAACCTCAATCGTCTGCTGGGACGACCCTCTCAGGATGTTACCCCCTTGGACACCACAGCAATGTTTGCCAGTCTCGAAGAGGATCAGATTCCCGACTCCCAGGTGGCATTTGACAATGCTCAAAAAGATCGCGCCGATCTAAAATCCCTCGAAGTGGCTTCCAAGGTTTACGCAGGGACCAGCACGATTTTCCAGGCGAATTATTACCCCACCATCGGCTACATGGGCAAGTTTGGCATCAAGGGTTCCGAGGTGGGCCAAATGGTGGATTGGGTGCAGCGGGAATGGATGGTTGGAGTTGGAATGACTTGGAATGTCTTTGATGGCTGGGGAAAAGACGGCGCCAACAAGGCCAAGGTGGCTTCCTGGAAATCGGATGCCCGGGTGTTTGATTATCAGGCTTCCGAATTGCGTCGGGGAATCGAAATAGAAATTGAAAGTGCCATTCGCGACCGCGCTGCCGCGGATACTTCCCTGGCCGCAACCCAGGAGGGCTGCGATGCGGCCCGCGAGGCGGTGAGCCTTCTCAAGGCCAATTATCCCGGTGGCATGGCTCGCTTAAGCGACGTACTGAGCGCCGAAGATGGTCTTCGCAACGCAGAACTAGGGCTTTTAGCAGCCCACTTCAACCGTACCCGTGCCATGGCAAAATTGCGTATTGTCGTTGGCCGTGACCTTGTTCCCATTTCGGAGGAAAAATGAACCTCGTTAAACTGCTTCCTATTGCTATCCTGGCCTCTTTGGTCTTTGTCTCCTGCAAAGGCAAAACCCCGGAGCCCGCTGCTGCGGCTTCTGAATCCGTGATTTCGGTTGTCGCAGATACCCTGCAGCCTCAGCCATTTGAAGAATGGGTGTCTTACCCGGCCGATCTGCGTGGCTCGCAAGATGCCACCCTTGGGGCAGGCATGGGCGGTCGCGTGCTCGATGTCGCCGAAGTAGGCACTTGGGTTAAAGAGGGTGATGCACTATGCAATATTGAGACCGAGCGCTACAGTGCCGTGGTTGCCCAGGCGGATGCCGCCATGGAACTCACCAAGGGAGAGCTGGACCGCGCGGACGCCAATGTCAAGGCGGGTTCCCTAGGAAAGGCAAGTCTCGACAATGCCCGGCTTGCCCACGAGGGCGCCAAGGTTAGTCGTCTGCAATCCCAGCGGGCATTTGAGGATAGTCGTTGTCAGGCTCCTTTCAATGGCGTGATTGTTTCCCGCTCCATCGAAAAGTTCCAGACGGTAGCGCCCGGAATGCCTACTGTGCGCCTTGCCCGCACCGACCGGCTTGAAGCCTGGATTTCCCTTCCTGAATCGGATCTTTCCACCTACAAACGGGGGACCCCGGTCCGCCTCACCGTCCCTGGAATTCGTGCAGAAGAATTTGTAGGAACCTTAAAAAGCGTTGATCTTGCCGTAGACACCCGCACCCGCACGGCCCTGGCGCGTCTCGAAATTGTGAACCGCAAAAACCAGCTTGGCCCAGGCATGGCTGGCAAGGCACTGTTGCTTCGCAAGTCCTACCCGGCGGCCTTGGTCATCCCAACTACAGCCATTCTCCGCAATGAGGAAGGTCCCTTCGTCATGGTGGCCGAAAAGGGAATTGCACACAAACGCACCATCGATCTTGGCCCTGCAGTTGGTGACTCGGTAGTCGTCAATTCCGGAATTAAGAGTGGTGAAGTCCTGATTGTGGTCGGCTCCTTCCGGGCTTCGGAAGGAACTCGCATCAAGTACTAGTCTGGAGAAATCCCCATGACCAAATTTGCAGTAAAAAACCCAGTCTCCGTTCTGGTGATGGCTCTCATGATTCTGCTTGCAGGCTTCTCCGCTTACAGCGGTATGGCTCGTGAGTCCTTTCCCGAAATCAAAATCCCCTTAATCTTTGTCAATACGATTCTTCCCGGTGGAACTCCCCAGGATATCGAACAGCTGGTTACCCGCAAGATTGAAGATAAACTTGAAGGTCTGGATGGAGTGAAGAAAGTAACCTCCCAGTCCATGGAGAGCATCTCCGCAATCCAGGTGGAATTCAATCCCGATGTCAAAGTGGAAGAGGCTTTACGCCGGGTGCGCGACAAGGTGGATCAAGCCAAGGGCGACCTTCCCGGTGATGCGGAAGATCCCATGGTGCAAGAGTTGAATTTTTCCAACATCCCCATTTTTGTGATGAGCCTGACCAGTGACTATTCCATTGAACAATTGGAAGGTGTTGCAGAGGATTTGAAGGATAAGTTGGAGCTTATTCCGGGTGTATTGGAAGTGAAAATCACCGGAAAGCGTGATCGGGAAATTGCCATCGATGTGGATCCCGAGCGCTTGCGTGGGTACCACCTGACCTTGGGTGACTTGTCCAAGGCCATCGGTGACCAGCATCGCAACGTCCCGGGTGGAACTCTGTTGTCCGGAGGAACCCGTTACTCCCTCAAGGTCACGGGTGAGCTCAAGCATGTGGAAGACTTCCAGGACATTGTGGTCAAGACCGAAAACGGCGGTGTGATCCGTCTCAAGGACGTAGCCAAAATTTCTTTTGGTTATACGCGTGAACCGGCCACGGTGAGTCGCTTGAACGGCAAGCCATCCCTTGCGATTTCCATGACCAAGCGCACGGGCGAAAATCTGATTGGAATTGTGGATGAGGCGAAAATCGCCATAGACGCCCAACAGTCCCTGTGGCCCAAAGGCACTCACATCAGCTATTCTTTTGACCAGTCCGTAGATATCCGTCACATGGTCAACGAGCTGCAGAACCACATTATTTTGGGTATCATTTTCGTGATGATTTCCCTGGCGTTCTTCCTCGGATTCCGCAACAGCTTTTTCATCAGTACCGCGATTCCATTTTCCATGATGATCGGGTTTATCGTGTTGTCCGCAATGAATGTTACGCTCAATATGGTGACATTATTTTCCCTCGTTATCGCATTGGGAATGCTGGTTGACGATGGCATTGTGGTGGTGGAAAACATCTACCGCCATTTGGCCATGGGTAAAACGCGTGCGCAAGCAGCCATTGATGGCACTAAAGAAGTTTGGATTCCTGTGACTACGGCGACGATCACCACGGTGGCTGCCTTTATGCCTATCCTGTGGATGCCGGGAATCATGGGTGACTTCATGAAGTATTTGCCCATCACGGTGAGTGTTACCCTTTTGGCTTCGCTCTTTGTGGCCTTCTTTTTCAATCCCACCTTTGCTTCCCTTTTTATGACGACGGACCATAAGCATCACGATGAAGAAGGTGGCCATGCCTTCATGCGCTTCCGCAATGCTTACCTCGGCCTGCTGAAATCCGTGGTGGATCGTCCCATTGTGGTGATGGTTGTTTGTGTGGCCTTTGTGATCGGAGGCATTATGGCCTACGGCAAATTCGGGACAGGGTTTGTCTTCTTTCCCAAGGTCGAGCCAGATGTGATTTCCATTGAAGCGGAAGGGCCCCTGGGGATTACCATCGATCGTACCGATTCGGTGATGAAGGTATTGGAAAATGCGATTTTGCAGGCTCCGGATTCAATCAAGATTATTGACAACATCAATACGGTAACGGGTACAGGAAAGGGCCAAATGATGGGCGGGAGTCAAGCCGAACCTCATAAAGGCTATGTCGATATCAAATTTATCGAGTATGCGGATCGGCACATGTCTTCCTTCGAAGTGCAAAAATGGGCCCAGAAGAATTTGACGAATTTAGTTCCCGGTTGGAAGGTGAGCGTGAAGGAGCAAGAATCAGGCCCCCCCCGAGGTAAGCCAGTGAGCTTTGAAATTAGCGGCAATGATTATCCGACACTTGCGAAACTCGCCGATACCGTGATGACCCGTTTGCGTCAAGTGCCAAATCTTGTCAATATTGGCAACGATTATGACCCCGCCCAACCCGAAATTCGCATCGACATTGATCGCGACCAGGCCAAGTACCTAGGCGTGAATACGGTGATCGCTGCAAGTTCTGTGCGCAGTGCCATTTATGGCATTGAAGCGGGCAAGTTCCGTGATGGGGACGAGGAATACAAGGTCATGGTGCGCAATGCACCGGATAGTCGCGAATCGCGGGCCGCCGTGAACGATATTACCGTCTCCCTGGAAGGCAAGAATGTTCCCTTGTCGAGTCTCGCCGATGTGACCGAAGGTGCTGGCCTTGCCACGATACGCCATCTGTCTCGCAAGCGCACCGTTCAGGTTTGGGCTGATTTGGCTCCAGGAGTCCAGGATGAGCGTAGCGTGCAGCAAGCAGCTGCGAAGTCCGTGGTGGGGATCCAGGTTCCTTCGGGCTATTTCTTAAATACGGGATCCGACAACCGAGAACAGGAAAATACTCAGGCCTTTATTATGAAAGCCTTTTTGATTGCGATCGCCCTGGTGTTCCTTATCATGGTGGCCCAGTTCAACAGCGTTTTCCAGCCCTTCCTGGTGCTGATTGGAATCGTTCTTGCAGTAGGTGGAGTATTCTGGGGATTGCTGTTCTATGGCGTTACCTTTTCCATCATCATGAGCGGTATCGGGATTGTGGCCCTCGCGGGTGTGGTGGCCAAAAACTCCATCATCCTCATTGACTTTACCAATCAGCTCCGTTCTGAGGGAATGGCCGTTCGTGACGCCGTGATCGAGGCGGGAAAAACCCGTATGCGGCCCGTGTTGTTGACCGCCCTGACTGCAATGATTGGGCTTTTGCCCATCGCGACGGGCTGGGGATTTGATTTCACCCATTTCGAAGTTGTTACCCGGGCCAAGACCACCGGACTCTGGGCGCCAATGGCTTGGGCCATCTTCTTCGGCCTAGGGTTCAACACCTTCCTGGTTCTGGTAGCGACTCCGACTTTCTTCTTGGCTTATGTGCGCATGTCGGACTGGGTCCTGGGATTGTTCGGCAAGAAGGCGGCCTAAAAGCTTTTCACGAGTAGGATTCCTTGGGCGTCGGGCCTTGGCATATAAGGTCCGATGGCTACGTTAGACAGGGGTTCCGGAAGGGATTGCGCCCAAGGCAACCGGGAGCCCAAGGCTCCGCAGAGGGGTGGAATAGCGGCACCCAAAAGTATTAATGGGGCCAGTCCAAAACGATTATGGACATTCTGGACGGGGGGGCCATTGACAATGGCAAAAACAAATCCATATCCGACGAGAATCCCTGTGACCATTCCGGGGTAAGAAATGGGATCTTTATTCTCGATGAGGGGAGTGGCCAGGCCATAGCCCATGCCTAAAAAGTAACCGCTGATTATGGTGGCCAAGGATGCCCCTGCGGAAAAGGCCTCCTCATTTCCTTTCAGTGCCGCCCCAAAAACGACCAGGACGCCTGCGCCTGCGCCACCAATGGAATACCCCACTCCTCGAAGGGCTTGTCGGGGAAAAGAGACCTGCCGCTCATCGCCCTCTTGCCAGGCAACAGCGTTGCTGGCTGATAGGATGAGAATCCAAAAGGCCACAAGGGCAAAAGATGTTTTTGTGTGCATCAGGGAAACATACAAAGATGATGCTGGATGTCGGGACCTTTGGTGTGATTGGGGTCACGGATTTACTAACAGCGTCACTGGTATTGCGACATGCAAAGTGCTTATGGATTGTCATACCCGGCCCTCCACACAGTGGACATGTGTCCGTAACGGGCATGACAAAAAGGCGGGCCCTACCGCAACAAGCTTGTCATGGCCGGAACGGCCATCACCGCACCGCGCCCGAACAATGCAGCAGCAAGCCCCGGTGATGCCCGTACCGGGCATGACAAAAAGGCGGGCCCTACCGCAACAAGCTTGTCATGGCCGGAAGGGCCGAGTGGCCACTTCAACCTTTGGTTGTTAGTGGAGCACTATCCACTGTGTGGACCATCACCGCACCGCGCCCGAACAATGCAGCAGCAAGCCCCGGTGATGCCCGTACCGGGCATGAC
>CAIRAY010000098.1 GCA_903876665.1 uncultured Fibrobacterota bacterium
CCCTCAGAAGCAGCGAGTCTCGCTTCTTCGCATTCGGACTCTACGCATGGGCTCGCGACATGGTCAAACCACCTTCGGTGGTTCGAACCCACTCTCGTTGCTTACAACGAAAAAGGCCATCCTTGCGGATAACCTTTTCGTTTTCATATCGGGACGAGTGGATTCGAACCACCGACCACTTGGACCCCATCCAAGTACTCTACCAGACTGAGCTACGTCCCGAGTGAGCGACAAAATGTAAAAAATGGAGGGAAATAGGCAAGGGGGTGGTGGGGAAAAACTATTTCCAGTAGCCGACTACGAGCAATTCGGGGGTGGCTTTGGGCCAGGTGGTACTTTTCATGGTGACGATTTGGCGGAAGGATTTCATTTTCGGGTTGGTGGGGCCTTTGCCCAGGTTCGTTGCCTGCAGAACGATTTTGAGGCCTGGGGTAGATCCGCCTTCCTGGATCTCGTCAAATTTTTTCGTGTTCAAGGTTACCGGGGTGACCTGGAGGGTGAATTGCCGGGAAGACAAGGAGTCCAGGCCAAGTGAGAATTTTTTCCCGGTGGGATTCCATGCGTAAATCGTCCATTCTGGCTTGCTGTCTGGGCTTAGGTAGCCGGCGTCCAGCATTTGGCGGGAAAAAAGAATGGGAGCATCGACCTCGCCCTCGATCATGGTGACGAGGGGGTGTCCACCTTCTTCCACAAGGACGATCCTGTGGGCGAAGGGACCTTCGAATCCGGCCGTATTCAGGTCAAATTCGATTTTGATTTCTTTGCCGGGGGCGATGGATTTCGGGAACTTGAAGTTCGAGGAGCCCACATTCTGGGACATCACCGTTTCAAGCTGGATCGATCTTGTGGTCTGGTTTTTTCCCTTTAGAACGACATGCGTCACCGCACCCTGCTCGATTTTTCCGAGAAGAAGCGGCTCGGGTGAGAACTGAATCGGGGTGGTCGCCTCTTGGGAAAAGGCGAAGGAGCATGCCACGAAAAGGAGGCCAAGTGGTTTCATCATGGCTGAAAAATACAATTTTCCGACTATTTGGAGCGACCGGAATCCAATATCTGCAGGGCATCGGTTTTGGCTTCATCGATGGTGACGCCGAATCCTTTGGTCTCCAGGCTTTGGCTCCAAAGGGCGCTGGCCCCGGAGGTTGGAGACAGCTTTACCATGACTTTTACCTTGCAGGATTGCATGCCCTGTCTTGTGTCGACTTGGCAAGTGGTTCGTGGCTCCAAGGACAAGAAGAATATAGGATTGGAGTCATCCCTGCGCAATCCAATGGTTTCGATCAGGGAATAGCCTAGGTTTTGCAGGACTTCCTTTTCCTCTTCGCTGACCTGACCTCTCAGCTTGACTTTGGTGGTATTTGCTTTAATTTGTATGTAACGATCAGCAATGGGATCCGCTACTCCGCGAATCCGCAAGGCTACGCGGGTGGAATCCAGGAGGCTGCAACGACCGACATAGCTAATGCGAAGACCGTCGACATCGGCTTGGGCCTTGTATTGTTGACTGGCGAATTCAAGATCCAACCAGGAGGAATTTACTTTGGCTCCGTCTGATTTGGCACTCAAAACACCAACCACCCGTTGCCTTCCACAGGGATCAAAACTGGGGTTTGGAGTGAATTGCGTTTCCACGGATTTGAGCTGAATTGAAAAAACAGAGTCAATGGCCGTGCTGAGTGCTTTCCATTCCTTCATGGTTTCTAGAGGCTGGCTTTCTGCGGATTCCTGATCATAATCCGCATAGAATTTGGAAATGGCATCCAAAAAGCTGACAAAAGGCTTTTCCGAAATTTTAACCCACTGGGAAGCGAGTAATGCAACTTTCGCCCGTTTTTCTTCCACGAATTTGGTTCGGTCAAACTCCGCCTGTACCCGTGCTTCAAATACCTTCGATCCACTCACCACAGAGGAGTCTATCCCTGTCACTTTGGGATTGAATCCAGACCATGTCACCAATGCCTTGGCTTGAAGGGTATCCCTGAAGGATGTAACCGAAGAGGTACCCACAGCACTGCGGATTCGCTCGGACTTTACGGCCATTTGCATCTGGATGGCACGACTAATGCGGGCACCGAGGTCATTTTCGGCATCACGAATCGCTTCGGCTTTGCTTGGTTTACGACCGGACCGGCCTTCAAAAATTTCACCAGACCAGCTGAGGTTACCTAGCGCCAGTCCCAGGACGATCAAAACCTTTAAATTGCGTCGAATCATTGTTTTTGCTTTCCTTGGTTATCTACTTTGATCGAGAGCGCGAAGTGCGTCTTCTCTTGCTGCATCAGGCGTTTCCCCGTAACCACGGGCGTCAAGGCTCTGGCTCCAAATGGTTTCTTTATTGGATCCAATTAACTTGATGGGAACCTTGATTTTGCAAACGTGCATCCCTTGTTGGGTATCTGCGGCGCACTTGGTCTGGGGCTCCATGCTCAGGGTAAAGGTTCCCTGTTCGGCAACGGGGGTAAGGCCCGCAGACTGAATCAGGAATGACCCGATGCGCTCCAGGATTTCCTTTTCGGTATATCCGAGAGGACCGCGCAGGTCGAGATTGGTCGTTCTGACGCCCGTCTGCACCCAGCGTTCATCCATGGTCTGGGACAGTCCGCGGATTTGGGTTGAGACTTTGACGGAGTCGACCAAGGTACAGCGACCGTCATAAATAACGCGGATTCCGGTTCCTTCTGATTCCGTGCGGTATGTGGAGGGAGTAAAGTTGAGGTCAAGCCAGACGGGTTTTACCACAACGCCCTTCGAGGTCGTGGTCAGGATTCCAATGGACTTTTGTTGGCCACAAGGATCAAAGCCTGGGGTTGGAGCGAAAGCGACTTGGATTGAGGTAAGCTGAACGGAGAAAGTAGAATCAATGGAGGCCCGCAGAGCATTCCACTCCTCTTTGGTTTCCTGAGGTTGACTTTCGGCGGCGCTCTGTTCGTATTCTTCGTAGAATGCGGGGAGGGCATCCATGAAGAGGGCAAGATTTTTGCTGGATAATTTGGCCCACTGGGACCTTAACTGGGCAACCTTGGCCAGCTTTTCCTGGATAAACTTGACGCGGTCAAATTGAGCCTCGACACGGGCTTCGTACATTTTCTTTCCGCCCTCAGTGCTGGAATCCAGGGCCACAACCTTGGGATTAAAGCCGGTCCAGGAAACGAGGGACTTGGACTGGACGGTGTCCTGAAAGCTGTATTGGGAGGAATTGGAGCCTGATTTGCCCACGGCAGAACGGATCCGCTCCGAACGAACCGCCATTTGCATGGCAATGGAGCGACTGATGCGTGCACCCAGGTCGTTTTCTGCGTCGCGAATGGCTGCCGACTTGGTGGGTTTGGGAGAGGAGCGACCTTCGAACACCTCTGACCAGGCCATTGGCGCAAGAATTAATCCTGCAAATAGGAAAAACGAAAAGGAAAACGGGCTTTTCATGGAAAAATCTCCAGTCGATTGGTCAATTATTCTAGAGGATAGCAATTATTTGAAAAAATTTCCTTATAAATCCTAGAATTTGAACCGGAGTGTGTTATAGATCATATTCATGCGCCATGAGCGACAGAATTTCTTATTTTTCCCCGCGAAACAAACCCTATCCTGAGGTCTCCATGTCCGACAACTTGTCTTTGCTGGCAAAAGCCAGAGTCGCCTATCAACCAAAACTCCCCAAAGCCCTCCGCAAGGGTCCGCTAAAAGTAAGCATTCTCAAGGGCGCAGAGACTGAAGCCGTCCGCGATCAAGCGGCCGTGAAGGCATTGTTTCCTAACACCTACGGCGCCCCTGTGGTTTCTTTTGAAACCGCGGAATCCCACACCATCATGGGCAACCAGGTCAATATTGGTGTTGTTCTTTCCGGTGGCCAAGCTCCAGGTGGACACAATGTGATCGCGGGAATCTTTGATGGCATCAAGTCCAACCAGGGCGGCTCCAAGCTGATCGGCTTCCTCGGCGGACCTTCAGGTCTCGAACACTGCAAATACATCGAAATCGACCGGGCCCTGATGGACCAATATCGCAACACCGGCGGATTTGACATTATCGGTTCCGGGCGTACTAAGCTCGAAACCAACGAGCAGTTCGACAAGTGCATTGAAACCGCCAACAAATTGGAACTCGACGCCATCGTGATTATTGGCGGTGACGACTCCAACACCAATGGTGCGGTTCTTGCTGAATATTTTAAGAGCAAGGGCGTGAAGTGCGCTGTTATCGGCGTTCCCAAAACCATCGATGGCGATTTGAAGAATGAGTACGTAGAAACATCGTTCGGGTTCGATACCGCCGTCAAAACCTATTCCGAAATGATCGGAAATATCCAGCGCGACGCCAATTCCGCCAAAAAATACTGGCATTTCATCAAGCTGATGGGTCGCTCCGCTTCCCACATTGGTCTTGAAGCCGCTTTGCAGACACATCCAAACCTCTGTATCATTTCCGAAGAAGTCAAAGCCAAGAAGCAGACTCTCGGCCAGGTGATCCAAGGTGTAGCCGACGTGGTTGCCTTGCGTGCCGCCGCCGGCAAAAACTTCGGCGTGGCCCTGATCCCCGAAGGTCTGGTCGAATTCATTCCCGAGTTTGGCGTTCTGATGTCCGAGCTCAATGAAGTCCTCGCCCACCACGAGGCCGAAATTAAGGGCGCTGGCGATACGGCCGCCATGGTGGCTTCCATGTGTAAGCACCTCACTCCCGCCTCTGCGGATCTGCTGAAAAGCTTGCCATCGGGAATCCAGGCCCAGTTGATGCTTGACCGCGATCCCCACGGAAACGTCCAGGTTTCCCTGATCGAGACTGAAAAGCTGGTCATCGAAATGGTCGCCAAAGACCTCAAGGCCCGCGCCGATTTCAAGGGCAAATTTGCTGCTCTGAATCACTTTTTTGGATACGAAGGCCGTTGCGCCGCTCCTTCCAATTTCGATGCCGACTACTGCTATTCCTTGGGCTACGGGGCATCCGTGCTCGCGCTCAATGGCATGACCGGTTACATGTCCTCCGTGCGAAATCTCACCGCAGGCATCGATAACTGGTCCGCCGGTGGAATCCCCATCACCATGATGATGAACATCGAGCGTCGCCATGGCAAGGACAAGCCCGTGATCCAAAAGGCGCTCGTCGAATTGGACGCTGCCCCCTTCAAGTATTTCGCAGCACGTCGTGACGAATGGGCCAAGAGCGAATCCTACAGCTACCCTGGTCCAATCCAATACTGGGGTCCAACCGAAGTCGCTGACCAGACCAACTACACCATTATGCTCGAACGTGGCGCCCTGAAATAATTTCCGGGACCATTTGATATCATGGCGGCAAGGAAACTTGTCGCCTTTTTTTCGCTCCTCCGGGAAATTTTGGTATAATCATTTCATGGTGCGGGATGCTGTTTTTTCGGGTTCTTTTTACCCAGATGATCCAAATGAACTTCGGGATCAGGTTTCCCAGTATTTGGAGCTGGCTAATCCCGCGAAAGGGATTGGCAAGTTACGCGCCCTGGTTGCCCCTCACGCAGGCTATATATACTCAGGGCCCATCGCCGGAAGTGCATACAAACTTCTACTGGAGGAGGGCCGTCATTTGAAGCGGGTTCTCCTTTTGGGACCGTCCCACCAGGTCGGCATTGCGGGTATGGCCTTGTCCCGTGCAACCGCTTTTTGCACGCCCCTGGGCCTTGTCCCGGTGGATCCTTTGTTGCGCAGAGTGGTGGAGGATATGCCAGGGGTTCTGGAGGCCGAGGAGGCTCATCTTCAGGAGCATTCCTTGGAGGTTCAGTTGCCATTTTTGCAGATGGCTTTGGGGGATTCCTTGGTTTTACCCCTAGTGGTGGGCCATTGTCCAGCCTCCCGCGTTGCGGCGGTGGTGGGGGCGTGTGTGGACGCCTTTGCGGACCTACTGGTCGTGGTGAGTTCGGATCTTTCCCATTATCAGCCCTATCTGGACGCCCTGCGATGTGATTTCCGAACGGCGGAGCGAATTTGTATGCTGGATGCGACCATAGAGCCCGACCGGGCTTGTGGTTGTTTTCCTCTCAATGGTTTATTGGAGGAATCAAAGAATCGTGAATGGGATATGGTGAGTCTTGATCTCCGTAATTCAGGAGATACCTGCGGGGACCGGAGACGGGTGGTGGGGTATGGTGCCTTTGCCGCCTGGGACCGCAAGCAATAGGGAGGGCAATATGGAAACGCAACTGGGAAAGGCTCTTTTGCGCATGGCCCGACAGGCGATCCGCCAGGCTGTTGGGGTTCCGGGAGAAACCCTGGAAGGGGCAGATCCCCATGGCGATGTTGCGGAACTCCTTGCCCTGCCTGGTGCCGTTTTCGTTACCTTAACGATGAAGGGCGAATTGCGGGGCTGTATCGGTTCTTTGCAAGCCTACCGGAGTTTGGGCGAGGACTGTAAATCCAATGCGGTGGCCGCAGCCCTTAAGGATACTCGCTTCTCTCCTTTGACCGACTCTGAATTGGATCAAGTGCAAATCGAAGTTTCGGTGCTCTCGACCCCCAAGCGGTTCCCTTGCGCAAGCGAGGCGGATGCTTGCCATCGCCTCCTTCCTGGGGTTCATGGAGTCATTCTGGGGTGGGGGAGGTATCGTGCAACCTTTTTGCCCCAAGTCTGGGAGCAGCTCCCCGATCCGAAGTTATTTCTTGCCTCCCTGAAACGGAAGGCTGGCCTACCCCAAAATTTCTGGTCACCTGATCTGATCCTTGAAGTCTACCAAGTTGAACATGTCCAGGAAGGGAATCCATGATTCAGGAAGCCCGAGCGCGGTGGTGGCGAAAAGATGCGGAGCGGATTGTCTGCGAACTTTGCCCGCATCACTGTCGCTTTAAAACCGAAGGAGCCCGGGGCCTTTGCGGGCCAAGGTTTCGCAAGGAGGGGGAGCTGTGGACCCAAGCCTGGGGCGGTGCTGGGGCTGTCCATTTGGATCCAGTTGAAAAAAAGCCCCTGTACCATTTTCTTCCGGGCTCGTGGACCTATTCGCTGGGAATGTTTGGATGCAACCTGAGTTGTGTCCACTGCCAGAATTGGTCCCTGTCCACTGAGCGGAAAGCCATGGCTTTGCCTGTTCCATTAAGTCCAACGCAAATTGCCCTGGCCGCGCTGGATCAAGGGGCTACCAGCGTTTCGTTTACCTACAACGAGCCCCTGATTTCGGCTGAATTCTGGATTGAGGTTGCTCAGGAATGTCATCGCTATGGTTTGAGGATTATTTCTGTCACGAATGGTTATGCAAATCCCGTTTGCTGCAAGGATTTTTTTTCAAACATGGATGCAACGAATGTGGATCTGAAGGGATTTTCGGAGTCGTTTTATCGCAAAGTGTGCAAAGGCCGATTGGCCCCCGTGCTAAAAAATTTGGTTGTGATCCGTGAGCTCGGGACTTGCCACTTGGAGATCACCAACCTGCTGATTCCTCACCAGAATGATTCCACGGAAGAATTGCGGGGATTGAGCAAATGGGTTGTGGCGAATCTGGGGGTGGACACCCCTGTGCATTTTTCCGCCTTCCATCCGGACTTTCGGGCCATGGATTGGAATCAAGCCACTTCGAGGGATGTGGACCGCGCAAGGGCCATCGCCCAGGAAGAAGGCTTGCATTACGTCTACACCGGAAATGTTCCCAAATCCAGGGGATCGGACACCTTCTGTCCATCTTGCGGAGAGCTTCTGATTGAGCGGGGCGGGTTTGGCGTCCTGGAGAGCCACCTCCGGCAAGGAAAATGTCCATTTTGCGGGCTTGCGGTCCCCGGAACTTTCCAAGTCGCTTAGGAATGCAATTAACCCATTGAAAATATTGGGGTTATGATTGTATATTCCAAGCATTATGATCTGTCCATTTTGCAAACATGATGAAGATAAAGTTGTCGATTCCCGCTCCAGCGGTTCGGCCATCCGTAGGCGCCGCGAATGCATCGGATGTAATCGGCGCTTCACCACCTACGAATATGTGGAAATGGTTCCGCTCACGGTGATCAAACGGGACAACACTCGCGAGCCCTTTGCGCGAGAAAAATTGCTCTCTGGAATCCTCAATGCCTGCAAGAAGCGTCCCATTCCCCGTCAGACCATTGATGACATTGTCAATGAGATCGAAAACAAGCTCATGAATTCGGACAGCCAGGAAGTTCGCTTTGACCAAATCGGAAATTTGGTGATGGGCGCACTAAGGAATGTGGACCCTGTGGCCTATGTCCGCTTCGCATCCGTTTATCGGGAATTCACCGAAGTGGGTGAGTTTGTCAATCAGGTTTTGGACATGCAGAAGCCGAAGTAGGGTTTCTGGGTGTTACCCCAAAAAATAGTGCCGGGCGATTGTCGCTCAGCACTTTTTTATTTGGCCCCGCCGTAGTTGCCGGCTGTTCGACTCTCTTCTACCGTCCCTTGCGGGCTCCGCGCAGCATGGCGCGGATCGCCTTGTCCGTAGGAGCCGGAGCGTCTTTGCTGACTTTGGGAGCTGGTTTGCATTCTTCGCAGAGTTGTTGGTAGGAGACGCCGTATGAGGCTGCACCCTCGGTGCGGTCGTGAGTCTGGGAGCGGAAGCTGCGGAGGAGTTTTTCCTGTCCGCATTTTTCGCATTTGCCCAATTTGGGTTGACTTGGGCCAGAATGGCCACCACCGCCCGCTGTGGTTTTGTCTTTTGGCTTGTCCATACCCCAGATTCGTCCGAGGGCCGCGTTTTTGCCTGCAAATTGTTCGTGCCTATCGCTCATGTTTCACAAGATAAGAAAAAATCATTTGAGCGACGACGATAATTCGGAAGAAATGGCTCTGGCACAAAGCATTTGACCGAGTGCGTTGAGTGAATTCTGATCGGTGAACAGGTTGCGGAAGAGATCGCCCCGGACCAGTTGCCGATTTTGATAATCATTCACGATGCGGTCCAAATCCAGAATGGTGAGCCGTTGGTCCGTAGCGGTGGCCCGGAGGGCGGAATTAAGGGTCTGGGCTTTGGCCCGAACCAGCGAATCTGTGGGAAAGTGGGCGCACGGAAGGGTGCAGGCCACAATTTCCGAGTGAGAATTATGAAGAATTTCTTGGAGGAGCTGAAAATACTGATGCACCAGGGATTCCCCAGGAAGGGCACTCTGCAAATCCTCCCACCCGACGCACAGGACAGTGGTTCCAGCCCGTCGGCCAATAATTTCACGGGGGCAATTCTGGAAAAGGTGGTCTACCGTGTTCCGGGAGGAGGAATGCACAGTAAAAGAAAGGGGTAATTCAGGAAAGTCTACCAGCATTAGGTCGGCTACCAAGTCGCCTAGGCCTGGTTCGATTCCGCCCAAGCGGTCGCCAATCAGCAGAATGTGATTTTTCATGGCCGAAATCTACTTAAAAACACCATATTTAAACAATTGAAGAAAATTGTCACAAGTTTGTAACGGAATCCTCGCCAATTGACCAGAAGGTTCTATATTTGGGCGCTTGAAAGCCCACTTTTCTTTAGGAATAACACCTTGAGTCACTTTTTCAATTTGAATGAGCTTTTACTCCAGTTTCTGTTTGTTCTTTATGTGATCGCTGGCGCAGGGCTTGTTGCGTATGGCTTCAATTGCTATCACTCGATCTTCCTATTCCTGAAAAATAGTCGGCGAGTGCGCATCTCGGATCGTAAGGTCCTTCTCCAATTTCATCGGGTTACACCACGGGACCAGTTGCCCAAGGTGACGACCCAGCTACCGGTGTTCAACGAAGCGAATTGCGTCGAACGCCTGATCGACACCATTTGCGCTATGGATTACCCCAGCCATCTCCATGAAATTCAAGTTCTCGACGACTCGACCGACGAGTGCATTGATGTCTCGCGTCGCAAGGTTGCTGAAATGCAGGCCAAGGGGCACAACATCAAGCTCCTTTACCGCACCAACCGCAAGGACTACAAGGCCGGTGCGCTGGCTGAGGGCTTGCTCAAGGCAGAGGGTGAATATATCGCTATTTTTGACGCTGATTTTGTTCCGTCTCCTGACTTTTTGTTGCTTACTGTCCCCTACATGGTTATGGATCCGGGCGTAGGCTTGGTTCAAGGGCGCTGGGGCCATCTTAACCGCAATGAATCAGGGCTTACCTTGGCTCAGTCCATCGGAATTGACGGTCATTTCGTTATCGAACAGTCTGCCCGCTCCTGGGGTAATCTGTTCATGAATTTTAACGGTACCGCAGGTATTTGGCGTCGCCAAGCCATTGAAGATGCTGGTGGCTGGGAAGGCGACACTCTGACGGAAGACATGGATCTGTCCTACCGCTCACAGCTTGCGGGCTGGAAAATGAAGTTTGTCTTTGATGTGATTGTTCCTGCCGAACTTCCTTCCGACATTAATTCATTCAAAGCTCAACAATTCCGCTGGGCCAAGGGCTCCATCCAGACAGCAATGAAGCTTTTGCCTCGGATTTTCAAGGCCGACATTCCTCTGCGCACCAAATTGCATTCCTTCATGCACACCACCCATTACATGATTCACCCTTTCATGCTACTTACTGCAGTCCTTTCTTTCCCCTTGCTGAAATGGGGCGCGAATCTGGAAATTACTGGGATCAAATTCATCGTCTCCTTCGCCTTTATTTTCCTGGCCGCCATTGCTCCCTCCGTACTGTATTTCGTTGCGCAGCAGAGTTCCGGGTATAAGGGCTGGCAGATCCGGTTGCTTGCCATGCCTGTTCTGATGAGCCTAGGTGTTGGAATTGCAGTCAATAATACCCGCGCAGTCTTCTCCGCTCTGACCGGTTTCAAAGGTGCCTTCATTCGCACACCCAAAAAGGGCAACAAGTCCTTGAGCATGTATTCCCAAGGGTTCCCATTCCTTGCTGTGATTGAAATGGTGGTTGGCGCCTACTGCGTTATGGGCCTTTTGCAATACATCGACCATCGCAAGTTCCTTGTCGGTCCTTTCTTGGCCCTGTATGCAGTTGGATTCCTCGCTGTCGGCGTGCTTTCCTTTATGCATTACCAATTCAATCTATCCGAAATGCGCGCAATGAAGGCTGCTGAACTGAAGCAGTAAAAACCATGTCGGTGCGTAATTTTCTGATCCTGGGAAGTGCCGTTTTTTGTCTCATCAGCTGTGCTGGCCCCTCGGATCAGGATCGCGACCTTATTCCCGATGAGCTCGATGAGTGTCCCAAATCGTCCGAAGATATGGATAGTTATCGGGACAACGACGGCTGCCCCGATTTGGACAATGACAAGGATGGCGTATTCGATTCCAAAGATGTCTGTCCCCTGGTTGCGGAAGACCGGGATGGGTTTCAGGATGAGGATGGTTGCCCGGACTTGGACAACGATGGCGATGGAATTCCCGACCTAAAAGACCGGTGCCCTTCGGAAAAGGAAGATCGTGACGGATTCCAGGACGGCGATGGCTGTCTGGATGCGGACAACGACCAGGATGGAATTGTTGATTCCCTCGATCGTTGTTCCATGGATAGCGAGGATTTGGACGGATTTGAAGATGCGGATGGTTGTCCTGATTTGGATAACGACAAGGACGGAATCAAAGATTCCTTCGACAAGTGCCCCAACGTACCTGAAACCATGAATGGGCGCGACGATGAGGATGGCTGTCCTGATTCCGATGCAGAGGCTTTAGCGGAAGAAATTGAGCTTCCAATTCGATTTGAGCCAGGTTTGGCGCTGCTATCGGTGGATGATAAAATTTTACTGGACACCAAGATTTTTCCTGGGCTGCAGGCCCACCCCGAGCACCGGGTCTATGTATATGTATTCCTACCCATCGCCGATGTGGAAATTCCAATTTATCTTGATTTAATCAACCAGCGAACCCAAGTTATTGCGAGTTACCTTCAGGAAAAAGGCATCCCCGAAGGGCAAGTACGTACCCGCACCATTACGGCGGAGCTCTATTCCGCGCAGTTGGGTTCTCCGATGGATTTCAATGCAAATCGGCCAGTATTATTTAAAAGAAAGAATGTAAAATAGATTTTTGCACTTCTTTTCTTAAAACCGCTTGCAATGGCTTTCCTGAAATCATACAATGGTTGAAGGTAATATATGAAGATTTTAATTGCAGATGATAATTACGCGAGTCGCCGACTTCTCAAGGTCTTTTTAAAGGACCATGGCGAGAGCCATTTTGCAGTCAATGGACTCGAGGCTCTTGAAGCCTTTAAATTGGCGCACCAGAATGGTGATCCCTTCAAGCTGATCTGTCTAGATATCATGATGCCGGAAATGGATGGAGTGGAAGCCCTTCGCCAAATGCGTAGCTGGGAATCCGATCATGGAATCACCGAGGAGAAGCGTTGCAAGGTTTTAATGACCACCGCGCTGGATGATCGAAAGGACATCATTGAATCGTTCAACGAAGGCTGCGAAGGCTATTTGATTAAGCCCGTCGAAGAATCCCAGATCACAAAGGTTTTGACGCAGCTTGGATTAATTTCCACGCAGTAATTTTTCATGATTCATTCGATCTTGATTGCGGGAAGCCAGGGAGAACCGGAGATTCGGTTACGTGAGTTTCTGGAGGAATCCGGTTTCGAGGTTTTCACCACAACTCTTTTACCTGGCGACTGGGTTCAGTTGTCGCAAAAAATTGACCTGCTATTCTGGATCGTTCCGTCCCATGGCGTAGTTGGGGACGACCTTTCCCTCGTTCTTCCGGACTCCAAAAAGGTTCTGGTGTTTTCCGAGGACTGCGCGGTCAAGACTGGAATCGAAAATATTCAGAGCGTGATTCAGCTTCCGTGGAATTGGGGCGAGCTTCTGGTTCTACTGGGCCAATGTTTTCCAGAGGATGCTGAATTATATTCCGAAATGCAGATTGGGGACTGGATTGATTTTTCCCTGGGCTCCACCAAGGCAATTTTCCAATCCATGCGCAGGTTTCTTCGCATTCTTCTACAGCATTCCCCTCTCCCCGAAGATTCTATTCATGCCATTCATTATGCGATTTGTGAAGTTCTGCTCAATGCAATGGAACATGGCAATCGATTCGATTCGCGCAAGCGGGTCAAGGGTTCTTATGTGATTTTCAAGGATCGCCTCGTCGTCAAAATCGATGATCAGGGATCGGGATTTTTGCCGGAAGATGTTCCCGACCCCATTGAGGCCCCAGTGGCTGTGGCCGAAGAGCGGAGAAGGCAAGGGAAACGTCCTGGGGGTTATGGGTTGCACCTTGCCCGCAAATGGATGGAAATGACTTTTAACGATCGTGGAAATAGCGTGGTTCTTTCCCGGGCATTCTAGCCCGCTACGCCACTCGCAAAAAACTCCCGGAGCACAGCTCCGGAAGTTTAAAGATTCAAATAGAATTTGAGGACGCTGACTTAGCCACCCATTAGGGCGGTAATCTTGGCTTTGAGGGAATCCGCATCGAAGGGTTTCACCAGGTAATTGGATGCTCCGGCTTGAACCGCTTCAATGATCTTGGTCTTTTCGGCCTCGGAGGTCACCATCATCACTGGAATTGCCTTTGTCGTTGGGCTGGCCTTAATGGCCTTGAGGCAATCAAGGCCGTTCATATTGGGCATGTTCCAGTCAAGCAGCACCAGGGCCACATCCGGATTCTCTGCCAACTTCTTCAGCGCATCAGATCCGTCTTCGGCTTGGACCAGCTCGGTGTATCCAAGTGAATTCAGAGTATTCGCCTGAATGCGGCGCATGGTGCTTGAATCATCTACTAGTAATATTTTCATTGCTGGATCTCCATACTCACTTGTCTTTCTCAATGATACTAACTTCAATCACAAAATCGCCACACTCCCCACTGAAGGGAATGCAAACTACCGGTGCATTTTTGGGCATATCGACCAGGTGATTTGCTCCCCGGATAACGCTGGGAAGCGAAATCGAAATCGAGATGCCAGTCAGGTCTTTTTTGGCGTACCCAATAATAATATTTGCTAATTCTCCGATGGCATCGGAAACGGAAGCATCAAATTCGGTTACCGCTTCTCCGATAAAGGCCGACACCACTTTGAGTGCGGTCTCCTTGGGATAGGCCATGACGACTGCGCCACGGATATCTCCAGATAGGCCGATTACGCCTGAAATGTCGGTGTTGTGGGGCTCCAAACGCAGATAGACCTTTCCGGGCACAATCTTCTTTTTAAGCATTGTGGCAAAGGTTTCAATGGTTGATTTTAAAAATGGGTTGATGTATTCTGCCTTCATGAGTTGAATTGTATTAAAAACATTTTTGATTGTGCAAACTTTTTTTTATTTATCGAAAAACAAGCCTGGCTTGGTTTCGCGGGGGTGGTACTGGCGGTGTTCTTGTTTCAGGAATTCTCGGTCCAGGTGGGTGTAAATCTGGGTGGTCGAAATGTCCGCATGCCCAAGTAGCTCCTGTAGAACGCGCAGATCCATCCCTCCCTCGAGCAGGTGCGTGGCAAAGGAATGCCGAAAGGTATGGGGATGCACGGGTTTGCCGATTTCTAGTGTCAATTTGTGGATGATTTTCCAAGCGCCCATTCTTGACAACGGTCGCCCTCGTGGATTTAAAACCAGGTTGTCAGCTGTGGGCCCACAAAGGGGGCGTTCCTGATCCAGGTACTGCTGAATCGTTGCCAGGCTTTGTGGGCCAATGGGAACGAGGCGCTGCTTGTTTCCTTTTCCGATGGGAAGAATCCATCCGTCTTCAATGCGTAATTGGGATATCCGCAAATCCAAGGCTTCGGAAATGCGAAGCCCTGTTCCATAAAGCAGCTCCAGCAAGGTCAGGTCCCGCCAGGCCCATTTCCGGGTACGGTCAATCCCGTCAAAAACGCTTTGCACCTCGGCCACCGTCAAATATTCCGGGAGATACCTGCCAATTCGGGGTGCCTCGAGATGGTGGGCGGGATCGAAGCGGGTCCAATGGTTTTGTAGGGCAAAGCGCAGAAACCCACGCAGGCTGGAGAGGTGCCGGGCAATCGTAGTCGGCTCGTATTCGGTCCTTTGCGCGATGGCTGCAAGATGCCCATCCAAATGTTCCACCCCAATTTCGGAGAGAGGAATGTTCCTGTCCTCAAGCCAGGCAATGAAATGCCGGAGGTCTTCCTGGTAGGCCTGCAAAGTTTTTGGGGAAAGGTTCCGCTCCAGGCCAAGGTGGGAGAGAAACAGCTCCAGGGCTTCTGCGGGGGCGGGGATGGTCATCGAGGTAAAAGTACTAGAAAAATGGAAATGTGGGCCTTGACTTCGGAAATCAGATTACTATTATTGTGCTCGTCTTTGGATGATTAGCTCAGTTGGTAGAGCAGCTGACTCTTAATCAGCGGGTCGCAGGTTCAACCCC
>CAIRAY010000099.1 GCA_903876665.1 uncultured Fibrobacterota bacterium
ACACTCCACCAGCGTTCGTTCTGAGCCAGGATCAAACTCTTCATTAATTTTGAACAAAGTTCTGACCCTCGCTTAATCTCTGACCTCAAATCATTGACGATTTTTTGGACCCTCACTCAAGCATATCTCCGAATCCTTCAATCAGCTCATCACCGCGTTGGGTGGTGTTTCATTTTCGAGAGGCAAATATATTCAGGCCCCAAAGAAGCGTCAACCTTTTTTGCGCTTATTTTTGAAATAATTTTTCAATTGCTGAAATTTCGCAAATTTCGCCACTTTCCGTTAAACATATTCTGGTGGAAGGGGTCTTATTCCGGAACCAAGTGAGCTGACGCTTTGCAAAATTTCGGGTTTCCTGCTGGATTTGAAGGATCACATCCCTCAATGGATGGGTTCCAGCGATAACATGGATCAAAGAGCGGTATCCAAGGCTTTGCATGGCGGCAGAATCCGCAGGAATTTGTGTGCAAAGATCCCGAACTTCTTCCTGCCATCCCGCAGAGAGCATGGATTCAACCCTTTGGTCGATTCGTTTATATAAGTCAGCCCGATCCCGGTCAAGCCAGGCCACAGGAAAGGAATTGATCCCTCCAAGCCTGCTCCCCTGTTGGTCCGACCAGGGTTTCCCCGTTTGGAGGAACACCTCCAAGCAACGAATAATCCGATGGGAATCACCGGGCTTCAACACTACTGCACCAATTGGATCGACCTTCATGGCCCACTTGTATAGACAAGGCAACCCCCTTCGTTCCTCAATCTTCATCAAGCGGGAGCGGATTTCCTCGTCCAAGGGAGGCAAGACGGACAGTCCCTCCATCAATGCCTGGAGGTATAACCCAGTCCCACCAACCAAAAGAAATTTTTGGTCCGGAAATTGGCGCAAAAGGCGATGAACATCTTTGACGAAAGAAGCAACCGAATACGATTCCAGTGGAGACAGAAATCCAACCAGATGATGGGGTATTTCAGCTAATTGCACTGGGGTGGGTTGGGCGGTTCCAATGGCCATTCCCTGATAAATCTGACGGGAATCGACGGATATGATTTCGGCACCGAGCCTGCGGGCAACCTCAATTCCAATTTGGGTCTTTCCTACCCCAGTTGCACCAACGATTGCACCAATAATCATAGACGATCAATCTAGCTATATTTCTCTTTCCATGAATTTTCTCCGCCACTTTCTGATATTCTCCTGCGTTGTCATCGCCTTTGCGACCTTGGGCCATTTTCTGCCCAAGGCCCTTTCGGTGGATCCTGGTAGCCTGACTATCGGAGCAAAGCCCGAATCAACAAAAGTAAAGACCGTTATTTTTACATCCAAACTTTTTGAAGATTCCTTGGCCAAGTCCCTGCCAACTTTAAAAAGGACAAAGCTACCAAAGAATCCCAATGAGATTTGGACCGTGGGAAAGGGTGTCGCCTTGCCGGTATATTTGCTCCGGGCCCAAAAGAACATTCGTTCCATGGGCGGGCAGGTTGTACGAATGGAAGAGCTGAACACCCCCCAACCATCGGCTCACTTGACCTGGCGCGACTCTCTTGGTTCTACCACGACCATCGAACTGCGCACCGGAGAGGAATTCCTTGAAGGAAACTCCACCTTGGCCGTTGGGTTTTCCTTGGATTCCTCGATTTCGATTGCGGAATTGAACGCTTTGAATGGACTCTCCAAGCCTTTTTCCCTTTTCGTACGCCCCCTCGACAACATGCACACTCTGTTATCCGATATTGGCAAGCTGAAAAACGTGGAAACCGTGGCCTGGGTGGGCATGGAGCCCCATCGTTATCCGTGGGTCAATCCTGGCCCCAATTCCATTTTAATCCATCACAATGAAAAGGAAATCGCAAAAATCATTGATGAAGTCAGCCGTCGGATCCCTGGCGCAGTCGGAGTGGCCTCAAGAATGGGACAACGGGCGGTGGAACACAAGCCACTCCTGCAGGCCTTGCTTCGCGCTACCGGTGAACGCCATTGGTGGTTCCTCGATTTAACCCAAAGCCGGTTCTCCAAATCAAGCGAAGTGTGCGGAGAACTCAAGGTCCCGTGCCGCATGTCCCATATCATGGCGAATGGGGCCGATTCCCAGAAATTCTTGACCCAGGCCCTCTCTTTAGCGGGAAAATCCGGAAGTGGCATCGCCATTCTCCCCCTTTCCGAAGAGAATGTCGCTGCCTATCAAGCTCTTCTCCCCGTAGCAGAAGCACAGGGGACTATAATTGTTAAACTTTCCTCATTGATGAACCAATCCGAATAGAGGTTGAAATGCCCAAGCACCTTGGCGTAAACATTGACCACATTGCAACAATCCGCGAAGCCCGCAAAATCCGTGAGCCCGATCCGGTAGCCGCTGCCGTCCTGGCGGAGCTCGCTGGCGCCCATGGCATCACAGCCCATCTGCGAGAAGACCGCAGACACATCCAGGAACGCGATGTCCGCTTGCTCCGTGGAATTGTCACAACCCACCTGAATCTGGAAATGGCCGCCTCGCAGGAGATGGTGCAGTTCGCAATCGATGTACTACCCGACATGGTGACCCTGGTTCCAGAAAATCGCAAGGAAGTCACGACGGAAGGCGGACTAAACGTTGCCGCGCGCCTCGACGATGTCTCCAAGGTGATCCAGACTCTCAAAAACAACGATATCATCGTCAGCGTTTTTGTGGATCCAGAAACGGACCAGGTCAAGGCGGCGCGCAAGGCAGGTGCTGATTTTATCGAGCTCCATACCGGACGATTCGCGGACACCTTTGAAAAATCTGGGCAGGCGGAGCTGGACCGGGAGCTTTCACAGCTACAAGACATGATCGCCCTCGCCATGAAATATGGCCTTCGCGTCAACGCCGGTCACGGACTCAACTACCGGAACATCTCCTACATCGCAGCCCTCGAAGGGATCGAAGAGATGAATATTGGTCATTCCATTATTTCCCGCGCAGCCTTGGTGGGAATGGACCGCGCCGTCCGGGAAATGCTCGACCTAATCCGTGAAGCGGAACGGAAATAAAGGGATTCTTCCATGAAACGATTCTTTATTGGAATTCTTATTGGGATCATTCTTTCCGTGGGTGGATTCCTTTGGATGAAATCCCGAGGAAATGACTCCGGAACAGAATTTAAGACTCTTTCCCAGGTGAACAAAGACCTCACCGCCAGGACGGAGTTGCTGAAGCAACAGCTTCGCCAAACAGACAGCCTGTTGTCCAGTCAAATTCAGATTACCCGGACGACTCTTTCCCAGCTTACGGAAAAACGGGAGCGGGCAGACGGCCAAATTGACTCCCTGTTGAAAAGCGTGGCCCGCGCCGACGCAGCACGCGGGGTCATCTTGGATCATTACCGCAAAGAACTGGAAAATCACACCAAGGGAATGTAGGAAAAACGGACATGTGGCATCCACTTCTGGCAGTTTTACTTTGCTGTGCATTTTCTTTTGCATCCAACATTTCTGCCGTGGATACACTGGTTCTTCGCCCCGATGGTAAAACCCTATCGATCCCCTTTCAGATAAGTTCGCAGGGAACGAGCAAAAAAGATTCCTGGGATTCTTCGATCGTGGTCCCCCTGCCGTCTTGGAAGGCTCTGGTGACCGTGGCCCAATCCTTAGAAGAATGCAAAGCGGACTGGAACCGCTTGCTTGAGCTGGGGCAACAAAAAGACAGCATTTGCAGAGCTGGTTTATCTAATTTACAACAACAGAGCGATTTGGAAGCGGAACGTTCTGCGAATTATAAGGACTCCTGGAACGAGCTAATCCAGAACCAGCAGAAATGCAGTCAAGCACTAACCCGTTGCACCGAAGTCGGCACAGAACAAGCGAAGGAACTCCGTGAAGCCAAAAAATCCCACTGGTGGGCTTGGTTATTGCTTGGCCTGACGGCGGGCCTGGTGGGCGGAATATCGATCAGTCGGTGAGGACTTTTTGTAATTCGGCCGGGAGCTCCCGCTCAATCTGAATGCGCTTGCCTTTCCACTGAAAATCCAGCAAAGCCGAGTGAAGGAAAAGTCTCTTGAGTCCGTGGGACTTACGAAACTCGCGATTCAATGCGAAATCCCCGTAACGCCCGTCTCCAATCAATGCATGTCCAATGGCTGCAAAATGGGCGCGAATCTGGTGCATGCGCCCAGTTTCCAAGGTAATGCGCACTAGCGAACAATTGCCGACTTGTCGTATCACCTGATAGTGAGTTACAGAATCCTTGCCTTGGCCCGCTTCCATCTTTGCTCCCTGCGCAGAATCGGTACGTTCCAAAGCGAGGCGAATTGTACCTTTAGGTTCCTCCAAATATCCATTTACCAAAGCCACATATTCCTTGCGAACCTTGTGGGCGCGAATGAGCGCGTTGAAAGTTCGCACGGCCTCTCCAGTAAGTCCTGCAATAATAAGCCCACTGGTCTCTTGATCCAAGCGATGAACCAAGGCCGGCTTAAAATCAAGGCCTTCGTACTCGGCCCAGTTCCAAACCAGTTCGATGAGCGAGTCACCGGGCTGTTGATTGGTTCCTGGCTGGGAGGCAAGCCCCGCAGGCTTATCTAGCACCAGATAATCCGCAGTGCGAGAGACGATGACAATGCGGGAATCTACCTGGACAACCGCTTTTTTTTCGTACATATTTGCGGGTGCTTCAGGGATATTTTCGTAGATGCAAATCACATCGCCGGCATTTACCGTTTCGGTTCCTTTGCCAGGCTTTCCATTGACGCGGATTTTCTTTTTGCGGATTACGGCGAAAAGTGACGAAAGGGAGGCCAGGGGAAAGGCTTTGCGTAGCCACCGGTCCAAGCGTTGGTCCGCATCGTGGCGACCGACAATTTTTTCAATCATCGCTTGGCTTCCTTGGCCATGGCCATTGCACCTAAACGAACTCCATCTGCGGCGCTGGTCGTGATTCCCCCCGCGTAGCCGGCACCCTCACCCAGGGGATACAACCCTCGAACATTGATGGACTCCAATTGGTCATTGCGGGGAATGCGCAGGGGAGATGATGTCCGGGTTTCTGGGCTCACCAATAAACCATGCCGGATCCACCCGGGAATTTTGCGCTCAAAATTTTCAAACGCTTCCGCGATAGCCTTGTTCAGAGGCAGAGGCATCCAATCCCAATGATTGGTAGGCACGATCCCGGTCGGATAAGAGGATTTGGGGAGCGCCGAATCGGTCCGGTCATCCATGAAGGCGGCGACGGTTTGCGCAGGGGCGGAATAATTGCGTCCCCCAAGCTCAAAGGCCTGGCGCTCTAGGCTACGCTGCAAAGCAATCCCGGCCCAAATTTCCGGAGATTCTGAAGCAGCCAGCGCACCCTTCACTCCGGGATTGAAAGCGGATTCGTTCCACCACCCAGGCGTGCCCGCAACCGGAACCACAATGCCGGAATTTGCAAAGGGAGCATTGCGGCGACTGTAGCTCATGCCATTGGTGGCAAAGCCATCGGGCTCGGAAGCGCATGGAATCAAGACCCCGCCCGGACACATGCAAAAAGAGTATGCACCAGGAGCCGTCAAGGAATATTCAGCGGAACCGGTGAGATGGTAATCCACGCCCCGGCCAAATTGGCGCTCGTTGATGAAGTCCTGCGGATGTTCCACCCGGACCCCCATGGCAAAGGGCTTGGCTTCCAGAGCCACGCCACGTTGATCCAGAAGGGTATAGATGTCGCGGGCGGAATGCCCCGTCGCGAGCACCAAGGCGGAACAATCTTGCCAGCGGTCATTGAATGCGACTCGAGCCACGCGGCCTTCAACGATTTCGAGATCGGTCAGCTTGGAGTCAAATATTACACGACCTCCGGCATCCTCAATCCAGCTACGGACCTTGACCAGAATGGCCTGCAGACGGTCTGTTCCAATGTGGGCCTTGGCCAGCCAGCGGACTTCGTCGCCCGCTCCAGCGCGGGCCAGGTCATTCAGGACAGAATCAACAAAGGGATTTCGGGTCCTGCTTGTCAGTTTTCCATCGGAATAAGCTCCCGCACCGCCTTCTCCAAAAAGAATATTCGAGCGCGGGTTGAATTCCCTGCCATTCAAGAAGCGGCGAATATCGAGAAAACGCTCCGTGACCGGTTTGCCCTGCTCATGCAGCTCCACCCGGTACCCCTTGCGCACTAGGCTCAGAGCGGCCCACATCCCCGCAGGACCGGACCCCACCACCACAACCCGGTCGCCCAGATCCATTGCGCCTGCTCCCGGAATATTTTCGATGGTTTCTGGAGATTCTTTCCAGGCCGAGAGCTGAGGATGATTCAGGGACAGATCGCTGGAGAAATGGACATTACAGCTCCAGTATGGATTGCCTTTTTTGCGGGAATCCAATGCGACCCGGATGGGTTCAAAATTTTGAATCGCGGAATCCGGAATCCGCAGTTGCTGGGCCAGATAATAGGCCATACGATCCCGGGAAGCCAAAGGAACGCGAAGCTGTTGAAAGGAATAGGAATTAGACATGGTGGTATGGATGCCCCCGCAACACCTGGAGACAGCGGTATACTTGCTCGACCAGGAGAATCCGAGCATGCTCATGCGTGAAAGTCAACGGAGACAGGGACCACAGGAGGTCCGCCGAAGACTTGAGGGACGGATCCAAGCCATAAGCGGAGCCGATGAGAAAAACAACATTCTGGGACATGCGCGGTGCCAGCCATTTGGCAAAATCCTCTGTACGAAAAAGTTTGCCTTCTTCGGAAAGGATGATGCGACGCCACTGGGGCTGGGGGAAGCGCTTGGAAAATTGATCCGCCTCCTCTTTGAGGCGGGACGGGGTGTCGGAGCGGCGAGATTCTTTTAGCTCCACGGATTCAAATGCACACAAAGCGTCGAGGCGTGTTGCGAAAGTCGCAAATTCATCCTTGGCCCAGGCGCCAGAAGCCTTGCCAAAGGATGCCAAAACGATACCCGCCATAAAATATTTCCGGTCAACGACCTTCAGCGATGCGCTGAATCAGAAACACGGGTAGCCCAAGTTTTCGCATGGTGTCCTGGGTGCGCGAGATATCATAAGGGACGCGGACAAATTCAACGCAGAAAGTCTCGCTATCCAACAGACACCAGCAGGATTCAGGATTGCGGTCACGGGGTTGTCCCACGCTGCCCACATTGACCAGCATGCGCTCGCCGGGCCTGCAGCAATGGGAATCCTCTTCGATCACGAATGGCAATCCCTTAATATCCTGGACGACGATTACCGGACTATGGGTATGACCTACGAAACAAACTTTCGTAGAAAAATATTCAAAAGCGTCATCGGCATCATCCAAGGACGAAACATAGGACCAGTCCGCAGGACTTTTTGGAGAGGCATGAACAAAACACAGGTCATTTTCTTCCACGATATAGGGCAACTTGCCCATATAATCCAGAGATTCCTTGGACAAATTTTGCTGTGTCCAATCAATGGCAAATCGCGCATATTGATTGAAATGCAAGGAGGATTCGCGTCGAATCGCGACACTGTCGTGGTTGCCCAGAATGCAAATGTCGCTCTTTTTGCGAACCAAATCGACGCAGGAATTGACATCGGCACAATAGCCCACCAAGTCACCGAGACATACACGACGCTCAACCCCCATGTTATCCATGGAAGCCATGACGGCCTCCAATGCAGACAGATTGGAGTGAATATCAGAAAAAATTCCGTATTTCATAAGGATTCCAAATATACCTACGGATGAGCCAAGAAGGCCCGGACACCGGACCGAATCAGCGAAAAACTATCTTGGAAATCAGAAATTGCACCCCCATAGGGGTCAGGAACCTCATAAATGCCATCCGGTGCCCCATCCAAAAGAAGCCGGATTTTCGCCTTGCCACCAAACGTTGCCTGGAGCGCCAATAAATCCCTTTGATTTTGACGGTCCATGGCCAGAATCCAGTCGAATTCAAAAAAATCCGAACGGTCGACCTGACGAGCCCTTAAATCATCGATGGGATAGCCCGCCGCCCGCGCAACCTCGCACATGGTAACGTGGGGTGGATTCCCCGCATGCCAAGGCCCCATGCCGGCGGAGTCAATGCGCCCAATGCGCGAATCTCCCCGGGAGAGGACCAGCGCCACACCTTCTGCCGCCGGAGACCTGCAAATGTTACCCAGGCAAACGAAAAGAAGATCCATTGAACCTCCAAAATGGGCAACCCATCGATTGCCAGGTTACCGTTTTATATATTTGGCGCCTAATGCCCAATCTGAACCGTGTTGAAAAAAACGAAAAGATTACCATTTCCTATGTACTTAAAGATACAAATGGACGCGTAATCGAAGAGATCCCGCCGACCCATCCGGTCGTCTATATTCACGGCCTGTCAGAATTTGTCCCTCAAGGACTGCAAAAAGCCTTGGAGGGCCTGAAGATCGGGCAAAGGGCCATCGTTCCCCTTGTTTTTGCAGATGCCTACGGACCTTACCAAAACGACCTGGTTCTCGAAGTTCCTAAAGAAGAACTTAAGGAAGTCGGGCAGCTGTGGGTGGGCATGGAAATCGAAATGGTCCAGGACGAATTTGAAAACATGGAAAATTGGAAGGCTCCGGATGATCCTGCCGACCTTTTCCGCGATGACGAACCCGATGAACCCTCCCTTTTTGTGATTCGCGAAATTCGTGAGAAATCTGTCATTCTAGACGGCAACCACCCCCTCGCGGGCATGGATTTAACCTTTGAAGTCCAGGTCGTGGCGATTGAACAACCCTCGGTTCACGAGCTAGAACAAGGCTACCCGGATCAGCCACCTGAAGACGATGAGCCCGGAAACGACCATGGCTGGGGTGGAAGCGAATTTGGCGACGGCCGTCACTGGAGATGATTTATGTCCAATTCAGATGAACTTAAAAAACTTGCTGGATACCGAGCCTGTGAACTGATTCAGGACGGACAGACCGTAGGACTTGGCACGGGATCGACCGCGACCCACCTGGTCAATCGACTGGCCGAGCGCATCCACCAAGAGAACCTCCATGTCCAAGCGGTGTCGACTTCCTGGTCCACCACCCTTCAATGCCGCAGACTAGGTATTCCTCTTTTGGACCTTGGCGAAGTTTCGCATTTGGACATCGCCATCGACGGTGCAGATGAAATTGACTGTGCCCGCAACCTGATTAAAGGCCGTGGCGCAGCACATTTGCTCGAAAAGATTGTCGCCGCCATGGCGGACCGCTATGTGATCGTCGCGGACGAAACCAAAAAAGTAGCTCTGCTCGGAGAGAAATTTGCCGTCCCCCTTGAGGTGCTTCCTTCAGCCATCGGATTGGTTACATCCAAAGTTTCTGCTTTGGGTGGTCAAGTCGTTGTGCGCATGGGCGCACCAGGCAAAGATGGTCCCGTCATTTCCGATTCCGGAAACCTGATCGTCGACGCCAAATTCCTGGGAATTCCGAATCCCCCCGAGCTCGCCCGGGCGTTGGAATCCATCCCCGGAATGCTGGGTCACGGTCTGTTTGTCGCGATGGCCACGCATGTGATCCTCGCTACGGCAAACGGCCTGGTCGAGTTTTAGCACAAAGCATCTTTGCAAA
>CAIRAY010000100.1 GCA_903876665.1 uncultured Fibrobacterota bacterium
TACGGCTTGCGCTCGGCTTCGGGCTGATCCTTGCTCTGATGGTGGTACTCGTGGTATTCGGAGTCTCGCGCATCAGCGGACTAGGCTCAAGCATCGACACGGTGGTCAACGACCGCATGGTCAAGACCCGGCAGGCCAACGGGCTAGTCGATATGGTCAATGCCAGCATGGTCTCTGTCCGGGACATGATCATCACCTTGGATGCCAAGGAAGTGCAAAGCGCCAACGATAAGATCGAAGAAGCCTCGGCTCAAATTACTAAGGTGATTGACAGCCTGGAAGAAACCATCAAATCCGAAGAAGGGAAGCAACATCTCCAGGCCATGGTCGATGCGCGGGTCGCGTATCGAAAAGACCTGACGGCAGTCCGGGACCAGGGGTTGTTGAATACGGAGGCAGGCAATGCGGCCGCAGTCAAAATTCTATTTGAAGAGCTCCGACCTTCTCAGGAAGTGTATACCAAGGCGATCAATGATCTGATCGACTTTCAAACCAGCATGGCCACGGAAGATGGTAAAGCTGCCGCCGAACTGGCCGCCTCCACCAAGCAGATGTTGATCATCTTGGCCATCATCGCAGGCCTCCTTGGCCTCTTGGCGGCATGGCTCATCACTAAGTCCATCACAGGCCCCATTGCCAAGTGCATCGACATTGCAGATAAGGTTTCTGCTGGCGATACCTCGGTGGCCATCGTGGTGGATTCCCAGGACGAAACAGGAATGCTGTTGCAGGCGCTCAAGAACATGGTCGCTAGCATCCAGCGCATGACCGCCGACGCGGGCGTGCTGGCCAAGGCCGCGGTCGAAGGCAAGCTCGCGACCCGTGCCGACGCAAGCAAGCACGAGGGCGACTTCCGCAAGATCGTGCAAGGTGTCAACGATACCTTGGATGCGGTGATCAATCCGCTCAATGTCGCTGCCAAATATGTGGATGATATCTCGAAGGGAAATATTCCGGTCAAGATTACCGATACCTACAATGGTGACTTCAATGTCCTGAAGGGCAACCTGAACATGTGCATCGATGCGGTGAACCTCCTGGTATCTGACGCCGGCATGCTGGGCAAGGCTGCCGTGGATGGCAAGCTCGCGACCCGTGCCGACGCGACCAAGCACTACGGCGACTTCCGCAAAGTGGTGCAGGGCGTCAACGATACTTTGGATGCTGTGATCAACCCGCTCAACGTGGCGGCGAAATACGTGGACGACATTTCGAAGGGCAACATCCCCGCGAAGATTACCGACCCATACAACGGTGACTTCAACGTGCTGAAGGGCAACCTGAACATGTGCATCGACGCGGTGAATAACCTGGTAGCCGATGCCGGCGTTCTGGCCAAGGCCGCGGTCGAAGGTAAGCTCGCGACCCGTGCGGATGCAAGCAAGCATTCGGGTGACTTCCGCAAGGTGGTGCAGGGCGTGAACGACTGCCTGGACTCCGTGATCAACCCGCTCAACGTGGCCGCGAAATATGTGGACGACATCTCGAAGGGCAACATCCCCGCGAAGATCACCGACCCGTACAACGGCGACTTCAACGTGCTGAAGAACAACCTGAACACCTGCGTGGACGCGGTGAACAACTTGGTTGGCGATGCGGTGATGCTGGCGAAGGCGGCCGTGGACGGCAAGCTCGCGACCCGTGCAGACGCAAGCAAGCACCAGGGTGACTTCCGCAAGATCGTGCAGGGCGTCAACGATACTTTGGATGCAGTGATCACTCCCGTGAACGAAGCCGCCGCAACCCTGGAGAAGGTTGCTGCCCGCGACATGACCGCAAGAATGGTCGGCAACTACAATGGCGACCTTGCGAAGATCAAGACATCCCTGAACCTCGCGGTGGAGAACCTGGACAAGGCCCTCGCCCAGGTGAGCGATGGTGCGGCCCAGGTGGCTTCGGCCTCCGAGCAGATTTCGGCGGGTGCCCAGTCCCAGGCACAAGGTGCAAACGAACAAGCAAGCTCCTTGGAAGAAGTCTCTTCGAGCCTCGAAGAAATGGCTTCCATGACTCGCCAGAACGCGGACAACGCAGTGCAGGCGAAGAACCTGTCTGGCGAAGCAGATGCCCATTCCCGAACCGGTGCTGAAGCCATGTCCCGCATGTCGTCCTCGATCAATCGCATTAAAGAGTCTTCCGACCAGACCGCGAAGATCGTCAAGACCATCGATGAGATCGCCATGCAGACCAACCTGCTTGCCCTGAACGCTGCGGTGGAAGCCGCCCGTGCGGGTGAAGCCGGTCGCGGATTCGCCGTGGTGGCCGAAGAAGTTCGCAACTTGGCCCAGCGCAGCGCGCAGGCCGCCAAGAATACCGCGGACTTGATTGGCGATTCGGTCAAGTTCGCTGACGATGGCGTGAAGATTGCGGTGGAAGTCTCCAAGTCCTTCGACCAGATCGCGACCAGCGCGAAGAAGGTCAATGACCTGATCGGCGAGATCGCGGCCGCCTCCAAGGAACAGAGCCAGGGAATCGAACAGGTCAATGTGGCGGTGACCCAGATGGACAAGCTGACCCAGCAGAACGCGGCGAACTCGGAAGAGAGCGCAAGCGCGTCGGAAGAGCTGTCGAGCCAGGCGCAGGAATTGCAGGCCATGGTGGCGCAGTTCGCCCTGAGCGCGGTAGCCTCCACGGCGCCTCGCACCATCGCGCACCATGCAGCCCCACGCGCAGCCCTTGCGGCACCAGCCCACAAGGCCACTGCGCACAAGGAGGTCCCCAAGGCCATCAAGCGCAAGGTCGCCGCAGAAGACGTCATCCCCATGGATGACGAAGCCCTGCGCGAGTTCTAAACTATGACGGTGGCGCATGGCAGTGCAGAATCCCGGATCGTGACAAGCAATTGTCATGGCCGGTCCCCTGTGGATTGTCATGGCCGCCCCTCTATGGATTGTCCTGGTCGATCCCCTTTGGATTGTCATGGCCGCCCCTCCATGGATTGTCATGGCCGGAACGGCCATCACCGTAACTTGGTGGGGCATCACCGCTCCTGGTCGCACGGTTCTGTGACCCCCGTTCCGGGGGTGACAGGCAGTGCAGAATCCCGGACCGTGGCAAGCAATTGTCATGGCCGCCCCTCCATGGATTGTCATGGCCGGAACGGCCATCACCGTAACTTGGTGGGGCATTACCGCTCCTGGTCGCACGGTTCTGTGGCCCCCGTTCCGAGGGTGACAGGCAGTAGCGGAATCTCGGTCGTGACAAGCAATTGTCCTGGCCGCCCCTCTATGGATTGTCATGGCCGCCCCTCTATGGATTGTCATGGCCGGAACGGCCATCACCGTAACTTGGTGGGGCATTACCGCTCCTGGTCGCACGGTTCTGTGGCCCCCGTTCCGGGGGTGACAGGCAGTAGCGGAATCTCGGTCGTGACAAGCAATTGTCATGGCCGCCCCTCTATGGATTGTCATGGCCGGAACGGCCATCACCGTAACTTGGTGGGGCATTACCGCTCCTGGTCGCACGGTTCTGTGGCCCTCGTTCCGGGGGTGACAGGCAATGTTGGGATGACGTGCTGAAATGAATGAATCCGAGCGTCGTCGCCTAGGCGAAGGAGTTGAGGGACTGGTCGTGCATCCGGGTGAAATCGCCTTGGTGGACGATGGTTCGCGACTTGTGAGCGTAGTGAGTGTGGGAGTTCTGGTGTGCCTTTGGCATTACCAGGGGTCCCATGCGGTGATGGCGCATTTTATTGAGCCCCTGACCTATGACCCGCGCAAGGCAACGCCACGTTTTGGGAATGTGTCTGTACCCAAAGCGGTTGCCATGATGCGGGAATTGGTGGGGCCTCTTGCTGTTTTGGAAGCACAAATTTTTGGCGGAGCATTGCGGGAACCTGGCGATCTACGAGGGGAAGCAAATCTCTCCGTGGCGCGGCGAATTCTTGAAGCCCGGCAAGTCAATGTTGTTTCTGAAGATGTTGGTGGCCAAAAGGGCCGCAAAGTAATTTTTGATGCTGGAACGGGACATGCAGCCGTGATCAAGGTTCATGATCTTCGCAAAGGGGACTGGGATCCATGAATCCTTCTGATAACACGCTTGACGAAAAAATTTATAAGACCATCCGGGACCTAGTATACAACAAGGCCGGGATTAATTTAGGCGAAGGAAAACAAGCACTGGTCCATGCTAGGCTGGGTAAACGCTTGCGGGCCCTCGATCTTCCGGATCATCGCGCATATCTGGAATTATTACAGAATGATCAGTCAGGTGAAGAACTTGTCGAACTGTTGGATGTCATTTCAACCAATCACACCAATTTTTTCCGGGAGCCTGCCCATTTTGAATTTTTGACCGAAGTTGTCAAAAAAATAGTCGCCCAGGGTTCCCGTAGTCTTCGAATTTGGTGTGCTGCCGCCTCCACCGGCGAAGAACCCTATACGCTTTCCATGGTTTGCCAGGAGGCGTTCGGACCGACCAAGATGGATTTCCGCATTCTCTGCACCGACATATCCACGCGGGTGCTCCGTATTTGCAAAACTGGATCGTATCCTAAGGCCCGGATCAGCGATATTCCGCCAGAATATGTCCACAGATACTGGAATAAGGACGATGGTCATTTTGTGGCCAAGGATCAACTGAAACAACCGTTATCCTTTGCCCGTTTAAATTTAATGGAAAATCCCTACCCAATGAAGGGACCATTTGATATAATATTTTGCAGAAATGTCATGATATATTTCGACCGTAGTGGTCGCGAAAAAATTGTGATCGAAGCTTTGCGTCTGCTCAAGCCTGGTGGTTACTTGGTGGTTGGGCATGCGGAAAGTCTAAACGGGATATTAAATGGGCTTAAAGCGGTCCACCCATCGGTGTACCAAAAATCGTTTTAAGGAATGAATGCGCTATACGGTTGGAATCTCCGAGATGACATTTGGCACGAGTCCTGGGGACTTGATGGTCACTCATGCCCTGGGCTCCTGTATTGGAATCGCCATTCACGATCCTGTCGCCAATGTGGGTGGTATTCTTCATTATATGCTTCCCGTTAGCTCACTGGATGCGGATAAAGCCAAACGCAATCCGCTCATGTTTGGTGATACCGGCATCCCTGATTTTTTCAAGGAAGCCTACCGGCTTGGGGCTCAAAAAAACCGCATTCGCATTGTAATGGCGGGTGGGGCCAATGTGATTGCTGGCAATCACAACTTTGACATCGGCAACCGCAACATCACCATTGCCCGCAAATTGTTTTGGAAAAATAACCTATTGATCGATGCGGAACAGGTGGGGGGAACCATCCCCCGCACCTTGTATTTGGAAGTAGGTTCTGGTCACACTTGGTTTACCTCGCGTGGCGAGATCATCGAACTTTAGGTTTTAGGTAGGGAGGCTTCTTATGGGTTATACCATTTTACTTGTAGACGATTCAGAGACCATTCGTGGCGCCATGGAGCGCACCTTCCGTATGGCCAAGTTGCCCATCGAGGAAGTCATCCAGGCTGCCAACGGCGCTGAAGCGATTGAAATATTAAAGACCCGCTGGGTCGATATTGTTCTGGCCGATATCAATATGCCCGTAATGAATGGCATCGATTTGGTCAAGAACATGAAGTCCAACGAGGAGTGGAAGGAAATTCCTGTGGCCATAGTATCCACCGAGGGAAGCAAAACCCGCATGGAAGAGCTGGGCAAAGCAGGCATTGCAGGCTACTTGCGCAAGCCATGCAGGCCAGAAGAAATCCGCGATTTGCTGCATCGGGTTTTGGGAGAATGGGGGTAAAGATGCAATTTCTGGTTACGCATGCCCGCGCAGCGGCAGAACATATTTTTGAAGGCGCAGCCTTTCTGTTTATTGATGAACTGTTGCCGGAGTCCAAGCCTGCAAAAGGAAGCAATTGGAACCAGATTGGAGTAGGTCTGGAGTATATTGGTCCTACCCGGGGCGAGGTGCGCTTGTGGGTTACCGAGTCCCTTGCCCGGACCATTGCCGTCAACATGATTGGCCTGGATGACGCCGATACATGCCCACGAAGCAAAATCATTGATGCCGTCAAAGAAGTTTTGAACATGATCGTAGGCAATTTTTTGACCGATGCCTTTGACCCGGATGATGTTTTTAATCTGGGAATTCCGGTAGAATTGCAGGCCGAGCAGGTTTCCGAATCCTATTCTGACGCAGCCCATCTGTGGCTTGATGTGGAAGGGAATCCAACCCTGATTTCCCTCCACGATTCGGGAAACGAGTGATGCGGAAAAGCGTTATCTCCCCGGATTCCCGCCTGCGCGGGAATGACGGGAGTGTGCGCGGGAATGACAGGAGCTTCTTATGATCGCAGGTGAAAAAATCCGCGTTCTGATTGTGGATGATTCGGCGGTTGTTCGTCAGGTTTTGACTCGTGAGCTTTCCAAAGCAAGTGACATCGAGGTGGTGGGCACGGCGCCGGATCCCTATGTCGCAAGGGATAAAATCATTTCCCTGATGCCCGATGTGATGACTCTTGATATCGAAATGCCCCGCATGGACGGCCTGACCTTTTTACGCAAAATAATGAAGCACAAGCCCATTCCCACCATTGTGGTGAGCTCCCTGACGCCCAAGGGAAGCGACATGGCCATGGATGCCCTGGCTGCTGGCGCGGTGGATGTCCTTTGCAAGTCGGGAGCGGCACATTCGGTCGGGGACACCGCTGCGGTTCTCATTGAGCAGATCCGGGCGGCGGCCAAGGTAAACATGCGTCGCTTGCAGAGTATGGTTCAAAGTAGCCATGAGTCTCACTCGCCTTTAGCGGCCCTTCGGCGCACCACCCATCAAATTTTGGCCATTGGTGCCTCCACGGGCGGAACTGTAGCCATTGAAGTCGTTCTGCGGCAAATGCCCGTAAATTGCCCAGGCATCGTCATGGTGCAGCACATGCCCGAAACCTTCACCAGCTCTTACGCAAAACGCTTGAACGATGTCTGTGCCATCGAGGTCCGGGAAGCCAAGGACGGAGACCGCGTTCTCCCCGGGTTGGCCCTGCTCGCTCCAGGGAATTTTCACATGCGGCTTGTGCGCAATGGCGCTGTATATCAGGTTCAGATGGACCAGACACCACGCGTTCATTACCAGAGGCCGGCTGTCGATAATCTGTTTGAATCCGTTGCCTATTGTGCTGGCTCCAATGTGGTGGCCGCCGTTTTGACCGGAATGGGGAAGGATGGCGCCAAGGGTCTTTTGCAAATCCGCCAGGCAGGGGGCCGCACCATCGCCCAGGATGAAGCCAGCTGCGTGGTCTATGGAATGCCCGCCGAGGCCGTGAAGCTTGGGGCTGCCGAATTTCAACTCCCTCTGGATAAAATCTCGGCTCACGCACTTTCCTTGATTGAGCCGGGCTAGATTTGGTAGATTAACCGAAGGTTTTTCCTTGGGGTCTGCCGTGCGCAATATTTTTCGAGTTTTTGTTCTTGCTTTTAGCTTTCAGCTTTCCTTTGCTGGTGGCTCGGCGTGGGATTTCGCCTTGTCCAATCAGATTGGAAAGGCTTTGCGGATAGCGGTTGACAGCAATAATGCTGCAAATTGGCTGAACCGGGCACTTTTTCACACCGCCCTGGGCCAGGATTCGGCGGCTGAATTCGCCATCCTCAAGTCCTACGCGATATCCAAAAATCCCGACGACCTGATGCTTCACTTCAATACCCTGTTGCGGCCCATGCGAGAACAGGATTCCATTCCCATGCAAAAGCTTCGGGGAATTTTGCGCCAGTTGGAAATTTCCCACCCCGGACATCCGCTTCGTCTCGAACTCGCCGCAGAACTTCTCCCGTCACGGATTGGCATGGTTTCCAGCGATTCCCTCCGTGGGGAAATGGATGCCCTGGGCCTAGTGCGGAATTGGAATTGGATCGGTCCCTTCGAAAATATTTCCAATTCAGGAAGCCTTCACGCCCTGGCACCGGAACTCGGAAATGGCAAGGGCGCTCCGTTGCCCGGGAAGTCGGGGCTACAAGTAAATTGGCGGGCCTACCAAAACCGATCTTTGGATGGGTGGATCCGAATTAGCGAGATTGTTGGGCTACCGGATGCGGTCAACTATTTTGCCTCCGAGGTGTTGTCCGATGGGGACCGTTCGGCAATTCTCAATTTTGGTGCCTCCGGGACTTTCACGGTTTGGGTGAATGGGATGCGGATTTTGGATGAGGCGCAATTCCGCAACCTGGGTGTCACGGGGATTCGGGCCCGCGTTCATTTGCGCAAAGGGGCAAACCAAATTGTGGTTAAAATTGGTCATGAAGGAAGCCCACGTTCCAATTTCATTGTGATTCTGGGCGACAGCCTGGGAATACCGTTGCGCCTAGTTTCCAAGCCCTCCGTGATCCCAAAGGCCTTGGCCCAGGGAGTCATTGATTCCTCCCGCTTGATTGTTCCATCCTGGGTCGCCCATACGGGTGTGGGAGAATGGGAACGCCAGGTTCGCCTGGCCAATTATTGGATTCAAAATGATGGATTTGAACAAGCGCGTCCAATTCTAGCCAAGCTTGCCAAGCAGTTTCCCCAGTCGGGCTGGGTAGCTTCCCTGCGGGCCGAAATTTTTGCCCGCGAAGAAAAATATGCTCTAGCCGATCAGTATTATCAAGAATCAGGCCACCTGGATTCAACGCTGGCAAATGCCTGGAGCTATGAATTCCAAAAGCGCATTGGACGGGAGGACTGGGCGGGTGCAATCCAGGTGTTTGAATCTCGCCCTGGTACCTTGAAATTGATTCCTCAGCAAATTTTTTCTGCCATTAAATCCTATCTCTCCACCTCCCGGGATGTGGAGGCCTGGGCCTGGGTAGACACCCTGGTTATTGGGTATCCAAATACGCCGGATGCCTGGATATATGCCTCGGGCGTGCACGCGGCCATCGGAGACAAAAAACTTTCGGTGGAACTGTTGAAACGATCGGGGAAAAAATTAATGTCGATGCCTGGTGTAATGAATGAATTGGTTGACCGGTATCGGAGTCTGGGTACTCCCGAGGAGGCCGTCAAAATCCTGAAGGCCAAGTTGGCATTGTTTCCTGAGCAGGTAGACGAATGGAAAAGTCTTGCCGAAATATTTTTTGAAAATAAGCAATGGAACGAGGTGATTGTCGCTGCAGATTCGGGTCTTCGCTTAAATCCCTTTCTGTCGAAATTGTGGATTCAGAAGGCCCGCGCCCATGAAATGCGGGCAACCCCCGGTGATGCAGAATTTGCTGCAGTCGCCTATAGTCGAGCCTTGGAATTGCCGGGTACGGATTTTGATATTGGTGCGCGGGTTCAGGATCTTCGTCAAGAACCACTGCTCAAGGACCTGCAGGGAAAATGGTCCATCGATTCTCTGGTGGGTGAAGGCGTGTCCTGGAAGGAGGCTCAAGGACAACCCTCCCTGATTCTCTTGTCACAGAGGGCTTTGCGCTGGTATTCCTGGGGTGGGGTGGAGCAGGCTTATCGCTTGATTGTCGATGTGCGCAATGCAAAAGGCGTGGACCAGTGGAAGGAGCAAAATGCCGCAGACCACTTTTTTTCCGGAGATGTTGAGGTGGAGCGGGCCGTTACACACAAAGCAGATGGACGGGTGTTGGATGCCGATGTTTACGGGAACAAGGTCGTGTTTCAAGGGCTCGAGCCGGGCGATCATCTCGAGCTGGAAGCGGTTTCACGCGAGCGCAAGGACGGTGCTTTGACGGGGAACTTTTGGGCCACGCAATATATGGGAAGTTCTGTCCCCATGCTTCATTCCGTGTTCGAAGTCTTTGCCGAAGAAAGGGCTAGCCAAAGAATCCGAGTGGCTTTTTCGGGTAAATCCGTTTCCGAAAAACCTTCGAAGGTGAATGGTTTAGTCCGTCAGGCCTGGCGTGCAGACCGGATTGTGGGCAGACCCGGAGAGCAAGGCATGTCGGATTGGGGGGACGTGCTTCCCAAGGTGGTCATCTCAACGGTCAAGGACTGGCAAACCTTTTCCACTTGGTATTCCGAACTGAGCGATGGAAAAGCAAAAGCCTCTCCTGAACTGCGGGAGCTCGCTGATTCTCTATTTGCCGGGGCCCAAAGCGACGAAGAAAAGGTGCAAAGGGCTCACAATTACATTGTCTGGAATATCCGCTATTCCCATCAATCCTTTCGCCAATCCGGTTTTATCCCCCAGGATGCAACAAAGACCTGGCTTACCCGGATTGGGGACTGCAAGGACATGGCCACTCTGGGAAAAGCCTTGCTGAAACTGGGCGGCGTAGAATCCGAGCTTGTTTTGGTCAATACCAATGATCAGGAGCGCAAAGCTTTATTGCCAATGGATGTATTCAATCATTGCATCCTCTGGGTTCCCCTCGGCAAGGGTCGCTACATCGATTTCACCGCCGACCAGAATGGCTACCAGGCTTTGCCACGCTCCGATCAACTGGCTTTATCCTTGCGCTTGACGGGTACGGGGAAGGATTCTGCGGTGAGCATTCCTTTTGACGTAGAAGGCGAGCGGATGGTCCGCGAAAGCCAAGACACGCTCTTTGCGGATGGGTCCTTGATTCGCGATATGCAAACCGTGCGCGGGGGGAATTTTGCCGCCGCTTTCCGCCAGGATTACCGCCAGGAACTTCCGAGCCGAATAAAAGATCTCAGCCTACTCGCCCTGCAGGATGGGTATCCTGGGGTAGACTTGTTTGAACTGGATGCGAGAAATCTAGATAGTTTACAGCAGGATCTTCGCTATCGAAGTCACTTCCGTATCCGTCGCTATGCAAGTCTCACCGACAATGCCATATCCTTGGTGTTCCCTTGGTCTGACCCCATCAGCCCCGGTGAATTGCCCGGCGAAGGAACTCGGGTTTACCCTTGGGTCGCCTGGAAGGGATGGAAGTTCTGGGGGACGCACCAGCAGTCCATTCAAATGTTGTTGCCTGCGGGCTTCAAGCCCCTGGTGGTTCCCCGGGATCTTCAAATCGAAGGACGATTTGGGTTTTATTCTGTTTCTTTCAAAATCCGGGACCGCATACTGGAAGCACATCGAAATTGGGAACCCAAGCAATTTGAGGTGTCGCCCCAGGACTATCCGGCTCTGAGGCGCGAGCTGGAGGCATTGATTCAGGCCGACCAACAGGTTCTAGTGCTGAGCCGTCCCTAAGGTGCACTGGAACGGTTAGGCAAGGATTTGGTATATTAGCGACACAAATGAAATATACCATGACAGGCGTTCTTGCCTTTTTCTTTTTGCAGGTTGGCTGGGCGCAGGTTCCGGACACCGGCTGGACTAGTGTGCCCGTGCCTCCCAAGGTCGATTCCTTGGCACAGTTCAGGGTGGACTCGGTGGAATTCCAGATCCGGAATGCCTTTGACGATGCCAAAGTTCACACGCCCGTGGATGCGATGATGTATTCCATCCTCAATAAACTCCACATCGAGACCCGCCAAAGCGTGGTGCAAAAATTATTGCTTTTTGAAGCCGGGGACACCGTTAACCTGAAGTCTCTCATCGAATCCGAGCGTTTGCTGCGGACGCAAAAAATATTTTCCGATGCCAAGGTGGAATCCATTCAAGGAGTCCGGGGCGAAAATATTTTGCGCGTCACCACGTCGGACAACTGGACCACGACCCTTCCCGTGGCGCTCAGCAAGCCGGGGGACGAGTGGATTTGGTCGGTGGGAGTTCTGGAGAACAATTTATTGGGTCTGGGGCAATCCATTGGCGTGTATTATGGTCACGATGAAGAGCGGGACAGCTGGCTTTTGCGCTACGGAAATCCCCATTTCCTTTTCCCCAATAATCGCTTGTTAGCTTCTTACGCCAAACTCACCGATGGGTATTCAGGGGACTTTTTTATCGGAAAACCATTGCTGGCTAGGTCTCGCAACGAATGGTCCTATACCATTGAAGCGCTAAGCCAAAAACTTAATCGTACCAAGTACTGGAGCGATGCGCATACCCCGGCCAAACACTGGCTGACCCCTGAGGAATCTGCTGGAATCCCCTTGGTAAATATTCAAGGAGATTCCATAAAATTTCGGGAATACGAGCCCGGAGCCCGCCCCAATCCAGTCCTTGCCTGGGACGGTGTGCGACAGGATTCCCTTTCCATCCGATTTGGCCATTCCTATGGAAGCGACCTCAAGTATTTTTTCCGGGGTGTGTACGATTTCAATCGGCTAGCCGTGGACCAGAATCCCAAGTTGCGATTGCAAACATTTGCAGAAAATGGGAAGTTCTGGCGCCTGGATTCCTCTGCTGGAAAGCTTGATGAATTTCTACCCCGAAAAGGAGATTCCCGGGTTGGCATGAGCCTTACGATTTCTCGACTCCGCTATACAAAACAAATGAATTTTCATCGTATCAAATGGACCGAAGATGTTGATAAGGGCTGGAATTTATCGCTCCATGCCTCAAAAAATATTTCCGCGCTGGGAGCTTCGGATGATCGGTGGTTCTTGACGGGAAGCACTGCAATGTCCGTGGGTTCGGGGTGGCATCATTTGTCCCTGAAAACCTCCGTGCAATCCTACCTCAATTCGGATCATCAGTCCGAGGAGATGTATGGGAAGTTGAATGGCGAATACATTCTCAAGCCATCGCCGCTGTTTGCAACGGTTTTGAATGGCCAGATGGATACCTGGATTAATTCTCCACGGGGTAACCAACTTTATTTGGGTGGCTTAGATGGGCTGAATGGCCTACCCAGCGCGATCCTCGCCGGTCAGGCCAGGTTCTATGCGGGTTTGGAGCAACGCTGGTTTCCTGCCATTGAAATCGGGACGGTGGTGCCTGTGTTTACTTCCTTTGTGAATGCCGGAGATGTCAATGCCCAGCTGAATGATTTTGACCCGGGTCACGCTCAAGTCGTTGCGGGTTTTGGCGCTCGCCTGGGACTTTCTAAATCCGTCGAAGGGGTCATCAATCATTTCAATATGGGTTGGGCGGTCCGGGGACCCAATTCCGGAACTTGGTCTCCGCTCATCAGCTGGCTTGCGGAGATTACCCTATGAGTTTCTGTGTAGTCCTGGTCGAGCCAGAGCATCAGCACAATATTGGCTTTTGCGCCCGCGCCATGCGCTCCAATGGGCTGACGGACTTGCGGGTGGTTTCGGCCCGGGGTCACATTCCTAAAGGCGCGTGGGATACGGCACACGCTTCCGCCGAGATTTTGGATCAGGCAAAAATTGTATCTTCCGTAAGCGAGGCTATTGCGGATTGCCAGACCGCAGTTGCCTTCAGCCGGCGAGTTTTTGATTCGGTTCTGACCCACTTGTCCCTGCCGGAATTGGGGGCGTATCCAGGCATTACGCGCGAAAAAGTTGCGCTGGTTTTTGGCCGGGAATCGAAAGGTCTTTCTGCCGAAGAAATTGCGCTTTGCAGTATCCAGTGCGAGATCCCCGTTGCTGGCAACATGAGTGTGAATCTGGCTCAGGCCGTTGCGGTGGTGCTGTATGAGCTGTGTCGCGAAGGTTTGCTCACCGACAGGCCCACTCTTGCCAAGCGGAACCGGATTCGCCCCATGCACAGGACTCCCGCGCCTGGGCACGCCCAATGGGAGGCTTTGGTGCAATTTTTGTGCGGGCATCTGGATGGCCGTTATGGTCGTGGAGGGCAACATTTTGATGAGAGCGCTATCCGTAAATGGCTTCATCGGCTCGCTCCGGATCAATTGGAGTTGCGGGCTCTCTTCGGGGTCGTCCGCAATCTAGCTGGATCCAATTCGCGCAAGGAAAAACCAGCGGAGTAAAACCGCCCCTTTCGGGTAAAATTTCTAGGTTTGACGCTTATGGAATCATTTGTGATCGGCGTCAATCATCGGACAGCTTCGCTGGAGCTGCGGGGTTGTGTTGCCTTCGCTCCGGGTCAAGCCCGGGACGCGCTGGTTCGCCTGCACGAAGCTCATCCGGAACAGGGATTCGTTCTTCTCTCGACCTGCAATCGGACCGAGCTCTATGGAACCCTATCCTCCAATGGCGCGTCACCTCAGGAATGTCTAGCAGGACTTTTATTGGGTCGCACCGTTTCCAGTCCGGACCTTGCCTCGTCCCTTTACGAAATGACTGGCAAACAGGCCATTTTGCACCTGTTCCGGGTAGCGGGCGCCCTCGATTCCATGCTGGTGGGCGAGGACCAAATCCTGGGGCAGGTCAGAGTCGCTCATGACGAAGCCAAGGCGTGCAAGACCACCAATATGTTTCTCGATGTGCTTTTCCGTCATGCAGTAACTGCAGGCAAGCGGGTCAAAACCGAAACCTCCATGTCGCGCAATTCGCTTTCTTTGGGTACTCTCGCTGTAAAAGCGGCCCAGCAAAAGCTAGGGGATTTGACCGGCAAGTCCGCTCTGGTGGTCGGTTCCGGAAAAATGGGCGAACTGGCCCTGCGCAATCTTTTGCAAGCAGGGGTGTCGAATTTGTATGTAACCGTGCGCACCAAGCACGGAAAGGGTGGGGGACTCGCTGAGGCATATCCTTCCGTGAGCACCATCGACTATGATCGACGCCATGAGCTTATTGACCATTGCGATATTGTGGTTAGTGCTACCCAATGTCCTTATTTTACCCTCAAGCGTGATTTGGTGGAAGAGTCCTTAATCACCAACCGTAGCCATGTCTTTTTGGATTTGGCCGTGCCCCGCGACATTGATCCCACCGTGGGTGAGTTGCCCGGTTGCTCCTACTTTGACCTGGACCAGCTGCAGATGATCGCCGCCGGCAACCACGATCTACGCAAGGGCGAGGTATCGCGGGCTGAAATGATTATCGGCGAAGAGCTGGCCGACCTCGAGCGCTGGTGGACCCACCGCAAAGCCATGCCGACCCTACGTCGTTTGCGGGTCAATCTTCGACGCAAGTGGAAGACCGCCGAAGCTCTAATGGTCAAAAGGCTTGCCGCAGAAGGCGCGGTTGAAGATTTTGGTCCCCAACAGTGGGGCGAATCCTATTCGCAATTGTCGTCCGATACTCTGGACACCGTTTTTTATCGTTTGCGGGAACACTGTACCCCCGAAGAACTGGAAGTGCTTTATCGGTGTCTGGACCGGGCATTCCGAAAATGGTAGGTGAACCATGGCTCCTCGATTTCCTTTATTTGTAAACATTGAAAACGCCTCCTGCCTCGTCATCGGCGGGGGAGATGTGGCGACCCGAAGGGTGCAGACTCTGCGCAAATGCGGAGCGCGGGTGCGCGTGGTTTCGCCGGCGTTTTCCGAGGCTCTGGTTGCCTGGGCCGCCGCCGAGGGCGATGATTCTGACCTCTTGGAATTGTCCGCTCGGGAATTCAAGGATGCCGACATTCTGGGGGTGCGCTTGGTTTTTGCCTGCACCGACTCCAGCGACGTCAATCGTCGGGTTGCCGTCCTTGCCGCCCAGCACAACGTGATGTGCAACATCTCCGACGACCCCCAGGCCTCCAATTTTCATTTTCCTGGATTGGTTACCCGGGGGGAACTCTCCGTTGGAATCAACACCAACGGGGGCAGCCCGTCCGTTTCCAGGCAAGTCCGCGAGCTCGTCGAAATGATGTTGCCCGAAGATTTTGGCGATCGCATCCAAAGCGTTGGCAGAACTCCAGGAGAAACAGAGTAATGCGGATCCGCATAGGAACCCGCCAGAGCAAGCTTGCCCTGGTTCAGGCCGAAGGGGTGGCCACCTGGTTGCGCACCAATCATCCCGGACTTGAGGTGGAGCTTGTGGGAATGACCACCGTTGGTGACCAAATCTTGGATAAGAAATTGGATAAAATTGGTGGAAAAGGTTTATTCATCAAAGAACTGGAAGTGGCATTGCTCGCGGGCACCGTTGACATTGCCGTCCACTCCGCCAAAGACCTGCCTGCGCAAATTGCCACCGGCCTCGAAATTATCGCCGTCTCACAACGGGAAGACCCCCGCGATGCTTTGGTGAGCCGACATCCCGGTGGCTTCAAGGATTTACCCCAGGGAGCCGTCGTGGGGACCAGCAGTGCCCGTCGCGAATGCCAGCTCCACGCCCTGCGTCCTGATTTGGAGATTCGCATGCTACGCGGAAACGTTCTTACCCGTCTCGAAAAATTACAGGCTGGCACCTTCGATGCGATTGTGCTTGCTGCCGCAGGCCTTACCCGCCTAGGGCTGCAGGCCAAAATTTCCTCCTTTTTTGAAACTTCCCAAATGGTCCCCGCAGTGGGGCAGGGGATCCTCGCCATTGAAGCCAAGGCCGGCTTCGATGCTTCGCTTTTTTCCGGATTTCATGACGAGGATTCTTCCCGGTGCCTACTCGCGGAACGCTCAGCCATGCTTGCCATGCATGGGGATTGTAGCGTTCCCCTCGGCGTATTTGCCTCTTTGAAGGGTTCAGAAATGGGGATTGCCGGATTTTATGGACTGGAGGGGAAATTGGCCCGTTCGGAAATGAATCCCTCCAACGCTGATTCCACCTCGATTGGAACAGATTTAGCCAATGCCCTACTCCGGGCCTGGGAGACTGCATGAAGCCTGGAATCGTATTTCTGGTAGGCTCGGGTCCTGGCGACCCCGGTCTATTAACCGTCCGCGCGGTGGAGTTGTTAGGAAAAGCCGATGTGGTGGTTTACGATAAACTCGCTAATTTTTCGTTTCTTTCGCATCTTCGCCCAGGTGTGGAACTGATCGATGTGGGCAAACAGTCCGACCAACACACCATGACCCAGGACCGCATCAACATGCGACTGGTCGAGCTTGCGCAACAAGGCAAGCGGGTGGTGCGGCTCAAGGGTGGTGATCCCTATGTTTTTGGACGAGGTGGTGAAGAGGCTGAAGTGCTCGTTGCACACAACATTCCATTTGAAGTGGTCTCGGGAGTCACCTCTTCAATTGCGGTCCCTGCTTCAGCGGGCATCCCGGTTACCCATCGCGACCATTGCACCAGTTTCCATGTGATCACGGGTCATGAACGGGCAGAACGCGAGGGCAGCGCTATTGATTACGCCGTGCTTGCTGCTTTGCCGGGCACTCTGGTATTTTTAATGGGCGTAAAGAATTTGGAACAGATTGCCCGCCAACTTGTTTCTCAGGGTAAATCCCCATCCACTCCTGTGGCTGTTATCGAGCGTGGCTGCACAGCACGTCAACGTCAGGTGATCGGGACCTTGGAGACCATAGCTCAGGTGGTTACTGACGCCAAGATCGGCTCCCCTGCGGTGACGGTCGTGGGTACGGTGGTGGGCCTTTCCTCCATTCTTTCCCAAACCGGCCTCCATCTTCCCTTGCGCGGACAAAGGGTCTTGGTTACCCGCACTCGCAAACAGGCTGGCCGTCTTTCCGAAAAGCTTCGCGCCCAGGGTGCCGACGCCCTCGAAATACCTCTTATCCGTATCGAACCGAATTTAGATGCATCCTTATGGGATTCGCTTTTTTCCAAACTGAGCCAGGCCAATTGGCTGGTATTCACTAGCGAAAATGGCGTCGATATTTTCCTGGAACAAATGCGCAATCGTCGCCAAGATGTCCGCTCTCTGAATGCTCTGCGCATTGCCGCAGTTGGCCCTGCGACTGCAGATCGTCTTTTGGTTGCTGGCCTCGTTGCCGATGTGGTCCCAACGGTTTTTACGGTGGAAGCCCTTTCCCAAACCATGCTACCCCTAGTAACCCCAGGCATGCGTGTTGTTTTGGCGAGAGCGGATATCGCCAATCCCGAAATTCATTCTACCCTGGTTTCTGTTGGGTGTCTGGTGGATGATTTCCCCATTTATCGCACCCTCCCCGAACCGGCCTTCCACGCGATTCTTGCGGACCTGTTGCGACAAGGGGAAATCGACTGGATTACCTTTGCGAGCTCCTCAACGGTAGATGCATTCATGCTCGCTTTAGGCGACCATCGCGACCTGCTGGGGGCCACCCAATTTGCATGCATTGGACCCGTGACCGCTCAAACGGCCCGCAAGCATGGGCTACCCATTGCTGCCGAAGCCAAGGTCTATACACTCGACGGATTGGTGCAAGCCATTGGCGACAATCTTTCCGCAAGCTCCGAGGTTCTGTCATGACTTCCCACGATCATTCCATCGCCCGTCCGCGACGGTTACGCGCCACCGAATCCATGCGGGCGCTGGTCCGCGAAACAACGCTTTCCGTGAATGACCTCATCCAACCGTTTTTTGTAGTGGAAGGTCATGCGCAGCGGCAAGTTATTGCCTCCATGCCTGGTGTCCTCCGTTTTTCCGTTGATGAACTGGTCCTGGAAGCTAAGGTCGCCGTGGCTTTGGGAATCAAAGCCTTTTTGCTCTTTGGAATTCCTGACGAAAAGGATGAAGAAGGTTCCGAGGCCTGGAATCCCGAAGGCATTGTTCAGCGGGCCCTGCGCGCCCTGCGGCGTGAACTTCCCGACGTAGTTCTGATCTCGGATGTATGCTTGTGCGAATACACCTCCCACGGGCATTGCGGCCTTGTCCATAATGGCATGGTCCTCAACGATGAGACCTTGCCTTTGCTTGCGCGCACGGCGGTGAGCCATGCCCACGCCGGTGCCGACATGGTTGCCCCCTCGGACATGATGGATGGCCGGGTCTCTGCGCTTCGCGTGGCACTGGATCATGCAGGCTTAACCGAGACGGCAATCATGGCCTACAGCGTCAAATACGCCTCTGCCTTCTACGGTCCCTTCCGTGACGCTGCAGGTTCCACCCCACAATTTGGCGATCGACGTGCCTACCAAATGGATCCATCCAATGCCCGCGAAGCCATGCGGGAGGCTTTTTTGGATGAATCAGAGGGGGCCGATATGCTCATGGTCAAACCCGCGCTCGCCTATTTGGATATCGTCAAATCGGTGTCCGCTTCAACCCATTTGCCTACTGTTGCATACAACGTTTCTGGCGAGTATAGCATGGTCAAAGCGGCCTCTGCCCATGGCTGGGTTGATGAACGTCGCGTTGTTCTCGAAATGCTGACCGGCTTCCGCCGTGCTGGCGCCAAGCTCATTATCACCTATCACGCCCTCGACGTAGCTCGCTGGCTCAAGAACTAACAGGACAATCCTAAACCATGAAGTCAAATCAAAAATCCAAAGCACTTTTCTTTAAAGCCTGTGATATCATCCCCGGTGGAGTCAATAGTCCCGTCCGGGCCTTTCGTTCCGTCGGAATGGATCCGCCCTTTATCCAAAGGGCCGTGGGCGCCCGCATTTGGGATGTTGACACCAATGAATACCTGGATTTCGTTGGCTCCTGGGGCCCTATGATTTTGGGGCACGCTCATCCCGCCGTGGTCAATGCAGTGCTTGAAACCGCCAAGCTCGGGTTGTCCTTTGGCGCACCCAACGAGCGCGAGGTGGAGCTTGCCCAGCTGATCATCGAAAGTGTTCCTTCGGTGAAGATGGTGCGTATGGTGAACTCGGGAACCGAGGCGGTCATGAGTGCTTTGCGCGTGGCCCGTGCAGCCACTAAGCGCGAAAAGATTCTGAAGTTTGAAGGATGCTACCATGGCCATGCGGACGGTCTTTTGGTCAAAGCGGGCTCAGGTGCTTTGACCGGTGGCGTTCCCGATAGTGCTGGAGTCCCGGGTGACTACGCCCGCCTGACTTTGACCGCAAGCTACAACGACTGCGAAGGCACCGCAGCCATGATTGAAGCAAACAAAGATGATTTGGCTGCCGTGATTATCGAGCCCGTTGCCGCCAATATGGGGGTGGTGGCTCCTACCATGGAGTTCCTCAACCTTCTGCGTACGCTTTGTACGCAATACGGGATCATTCTGATCTTTGACGAAGTCATTACCGGATTCCGGCTAGGACTCTCCGGGGCCCAAGGGTACTACAACATCCAAGCCGACCTGACCGTCTTTGGCAAGGTGATTGGAGGAGGAATGCCGGTGGGTGCCTATGGTGGGTCCAAGGAATTAATGGAGCTTGTGGCTCCCAAGGGCCCAGTGTATCAGGCTGGAACCCTTTCGGGAAATCCGGTGGCCATGGCTGCTGGAATTGCCACTTTGAAACAATTACGCACAACATTGAACATTTACGAGAAGATTGAAGCGAAAGCCTCTGCCTTGGAAGATGGCATTAAGCAGGCGGTTGCGGAGGCTGGGATTCCCGTTTGCGTGAATCGAGTAGGCTCTTTACTGACCACCTTTTTCACCGATCGCCCAACAGTTACCTCCTTTGCCGATGTGATGACTTGCGACCGTGAGCGCTATGCCACTTACTTTCGTGCCATGCTGGACCGCGCGGTTTACATGGCCCCAAGCCAGTTCGAAGCCATGTTCGTTTCTGCAGCACACGGTGAATCGGAAATCAACCGCGCCATCGAGGCGGTAAAAGCCAGTCTGCTCGACCTGAAAGGGAATTGACCGATGGCTCTGGTACTTTGTGTGCATGGAGACCGCGAAGGCGAAGCAGAAAGGGTTCTGGCCCAGCTTGTATTTCAATTGCGCACAAGAATTCCAGGCCAAGCCATCGAGGGAGCCATGCTCCTCCAAGATCCTCCCTTTTTGCATTTGCAAGCTGTATTGGAGCGCATGCTACAAAGCGGAGTCCAGGCGATCCAGGTGATGCCCTGGTTTCTGTTTGCCGGGCCTCATGTGCGCCGCGATATTCCTGCCATCATTGATGACGTGCGGAAGAAATATCCCGATCGAATGGTTTCGCTCTTGGAGCCCCTCGGTGCAGATCCCGTTTTGGTCGATTTGTTGGTGAAGCGCGTGCAGGAAGAATCCTCTAATTTGAGCTAAATTAGGCAAAAATGCGAAAATGCGCATACTTGCATAATTGTAAACTATTTCATATATTCCGATTAAAGAATTGTTCCCGGAGTCCCCATGCAGACCAAAAGATCCTCTTCCTATGTGGCCCTTGAATCCTTGTCCCAAAAGCGGGTTCTCTTCCTCGATGGCGCCATGGGTACCATGGTGCAACGGCATAACCTGGAAGAAGCGGACTATCGGGGAGAGCTTTTCAAGAACCACCCCCGTGATCTCAAGGGCAACAACGATGTCCTGGTCCTCACGCGTCCCGATGTGATCGGAGGGATTCATCGCGCCTATTTGGAAGCGGGCGCCGACCTGATCGAAACCTGCACCTTCAATTCCACCGCGGTATCCCAGGCCGAGTATGCTCTCGAAGGCCAAGTGTTCCGCATCAATCAGGCTGCTGCAGAACTTGTACGCAATACCATCCGCGCTTACCAGAAGGAATCGGTTGATCGCCCATGCTTTGTGGTGGGTTCCATCGGGCCTACTTCGCGTACGGCTTCCATGTCTCCGGATGTTTCGGACCCCGCATTTCGGGCCGTTAACTTTCGCCAGCTGGTGGATAATTACCGGGAACAGGCTCAAGGCCTCAAGGCGGGAGGGGTAGATATATTCCTCATTGAAACGGCTTTTGATACTTTGAATGTAAAGGCTGCGCTATATTCCTTGGAACAATTATTTGACGAATGGGGTGAGCGTTATCCGATCATGATTTCCGGGACCGTTTCCGATGCCAGCGGGCGCATGCTTGCGGGCCAGACCGCCGAATCATTTTTAGTTTCCTTGTCTTCTTATCCTATTTTTTCCATTGGATTCAATTGCGCCTTGGGTGCCAAGGATATGCACCCCATTATCCAGGATCTGTCACGCCTGGCGGATTGCGGAGTCAGCGCCCATCCCAATGCAGGCCTGCCCAACCAGTTCGGTCAGTATGACGAGAGCCCTGCTGAAATGGCCGTGTGGATTAAGCGTTTTGCCGACGAAGGCCTGCTCAATATTGTGGGTGGTTGTTGCGGTACTTCCCCCGACCATATTCGCGCCATGGTCGAAGTGGTAGGCACTCGGGCTCCACGCACCATTCCAAAAGGACAAAGAATTACTCGCCTCGCAGGTCTCGATCCCCTGAATGTGACACGCGAAAGCAATTTCATCAACATTGGCGAACGCACCAATATTTCCGGCTCCGCCAAGTTTGCCAAGCTGATTCGTGAGAACCAATATGAAGCAGCCATCAGCATCGCCGTGCAGCAAGCCGAGAGTGGCGCACAAATAATCGATGTGAATTTGGATGACGGCATGATCGACTCCAAAGTCGCCATGGTCCGCTTTTTGAATCTGCTCATGTCCGAGCCTAACGCCTCGCGTTGCCCGGTGATGATCGACTCCTCGCGCTGGGAAGTGCTGGAAGCGGGCATGGAATGCGTGCAAGGCAAGGGCATCGTCAATTCCATTTCCCTGAAGGAAGGCGAAGCCGAATTCTGCCGTCGCGCCGAAGAAATCCGGCGCCATGGTTTTGCGCTTGTGGCCATGGCCTTTGACGAGGATGGCCAAGCGGATTCCTTTGAGCGTCGCATCCAAGTGTGCGGGCGCATGTACAAGATCTTAGTGGAGAAAATTGGATTCCCTTGCGAAGATATTTTCTTCGATCCCAACATTTTGACCGTGGGAACCGGCCTGGATGCACACAACCTTTATGCGGTGGATTTCCTCAACACCACGAAGTGGATCCGCGAAAATTTGGCCGGAGCCCATGTGCTGGGTGGAGTGTCCAATCTGAGCTTTGCCTTCAAGGGCAACAATGCCATCCGTGAAGCCATGCATGCCTGCTTCCTCTTCCACGCGATCAAGGTGGGCATGGATCTGGGCATTGTCAATGCGGGTGTGCTTCCTGTATACGAAGAGATTCCTGCCGAAGAGCGGGAATTGATCGAAGATGTCCTGTTCTTCCGCAGGCCCGACGCCACGGAACGCCTGGTCACCTACGCCGAACAGGTCAAGGGCCGCAAGAGCGGTGGTGCCGAAGCCGATGTGCAGGAATGGCGGACGGAGCCCGTGGCCCTGCGCCTTAAACATGCGATGGTCAAGGGTTTCGACCAGTTCATCGAACAGGATGTGCGCGATTGCAGGCTCGAACTTCCGGGTCCCGTACAGGTCATTGAAGGTCCGCTCATGGACGGAATGAACGCCGTGGGTGATCTGTTTGGCGCAGGCAAAATGTTCCTGCCTCAAGTGGTCAAGAGCGCTCGCGTCATGAAAAAGGCTGTGGCCGTGCTGCTTCCCGAACTCAATGAACTGAATTCCGGTGGCGCTTCCAAAGCCGGCAAAATTTTGATGGCCACGGTCAAGGGCGATGTCCATGACATTGGCAAAAATATTGTGGGTGTGATTCTTGGCTGCAATAACTACGAAGTCATCGACATTGGCGTGATGGTGCCTTGCGACAAAATTATCGCAGCCGCCAAGGAGCATGGTGTGGACGCCATTGGCCTGAGCGGATTAATCACTCCTTCCCTAGATGAAATGGTGCGCGTTGCCGAAGCCATGGAAGCCGAAGGCATGACCATTCCGCTTTTGATCGGTGGTGCCACCACGAGCTCCATTCATACTGCCGTGCGCATTGCACCCAAACGAACCCTGGGCGTCGTCCTCCATGTGCCTGACGCATCCCGCAGCGTGGGTGCCCTGGAATCCTTGTTGAACCCAGGTAAGCGCGAGGCCACTTATGCAAGCATCCGCGCCCAGCAGGAGAAGCTCCGCGCGGCTCACCAGCGGACTCTGGCTGCCCCCAAGTATTCCCTCGCCGATGCGCGTTCCAAGGCCCCGGCTCTCACTCCTTGGAAGACTGTAAAGCCTGCCTTTGAAGGCGTAAAAGCCCTGCGGGATTTCCCCCTGTCCGACTTGCTTCCCTTCATCGATTGGAAGATGTTCTTCATGGCTTGGGAAATGAAGGGACGCTTCCCCGAAATTTTGCAGGATGCCAAAACGGGCACCGAAGCCACCAAGCTCTACCAAGATGCCTTGGGCATGATTTCCGAAATGGGGCGCAATCGCACCCTGAAAGCCCACGCCGTGATTGGATTCTTCCGGGCCAAGCGCACCGGCGATGACGTGGAGCTGTCGGTGGGGCAAGCCCGTTGTGACTGTGGCGTCGCGCATCATCATTCGCGTCCAGTCGGAAAGCTGTGCTTTCTGCGACAGCAGGAAATCATTCCCCTGCAAGGCAAGAAAGACAGTATTTGTCATTCATTGGCGGACTTTATTTCTGCCGATTCCGAAGACTATCTTGGCATATTTGCCTGCACGGCCGGTGACGGCCTGGCTACGCTGACTCAAAGCTACAAAGCCCAAGGGGATGAGTACCACGCAATTCTTGCGCAGACGGTTGCGGACCGGTTGGCAGAGGCTCTGGCCGAAAAGTTGCATCAGGATGTCCGCAAATCCCATTGGGGATATTCCCCGAGCGAGAATATGGACCTGGATGGTCTGCTCCACAGCAAGTACCCAGGAATCCGCCCCGCGCCGGGTTACCCTGCCTGCCCCGATCACACGGAAAAAGGACGTATTTGGGAGCTACTGGATCCTGCGGGCAATTGCGGGATCGTGCTCACCGAAAACTTCACCATGGACCCCATCGCTTCGGTATGCGGGTACTACTTTGCCCACCCTGAGAGTGGTTACTTTGGTATTGGCAAGCTCGCCAAGGACCAGGTTCAGGACTACGCAATCCGCAAGGGCATGTCCCTCTCCGATGCCGAACGCTGGCTGGGGCCGAATTTGGGCTACGAGGCCGGTGGGGTTTAAATCCTGCAACGGGGCTCGGGCAGATTGCCAACGGGCTTGTCACATCCGGCCTGGCATCAGCGCATGGCCTTGCGAATCCGGTAGCTTGTGCCATCCGAGGCTGTGAAGGCCATCTCGAGCAGAGTCAAAAACTGCATTTCATTGGCGTCGAGGGAGCGGGAATAATCGGCGTCCAGCTCGCGTCCGTCGATGGTGTTGTTGCGGTCCAAATCCAGCCATTGCCAATTTTCATTGGAAGCGGCTGTATCCGGTTTCCACGTAGGACCATGGGCGATAAATTGCAGGCTGGAAATCCCGCAGGGCATGGCAACTCGTCCATTCAAATAGAGGGAGTCTGAGATCCATAATAATGTGTCACGTGACCGGTCCATGTTTTCCCAAATCACCTGTTGCTCATTTTGAAAAAGGAACTCCTGGGCCCTGCTCACGCGAGTCTGTAAAGCAAGAAACGAAGCTTGGCTTGCCAAATTTTCAAGCCCGATTTTTTGCCGGTTGAAGATGGTGTTGTGCAAGTGTAGCCAAAGTCCGACGGCCAGTGCGCATCCAATGGCCGAGATGGTCATGGCCATCATCATTTCAATCAGGGTAAATCCGGAGTTATGGCGAGACATGGATGACTCCCCCGACTGACAAAAATTGACTCGATGTGTAGGGCGCCCCCTGCTTGCTTACATGGTAGATTTTTAACACCACCTCGCGTGGGCGCTGCAGAAAGCGCATGGCCTGGTCTGTGGGCATGCCCAGGGAATCCGCAATGTTGCGCAGGTCGTTGGTATCGAGCACTTGTCGCTCGAGTTCAAATTGGTCTAAACCCTGTTTCACCGTCCAGGTGGAATCGACAGCTAGCGCAGGGAAAGCAACCAACAACTCCATCTCGTTTGCCAGGATCATTTGGGCTTCCGAGCGTACCCGATCCTTGGCGCTAATCGTTCCATAGGCAAGGAACCAGTAAAAGAGCGCTGAGAATCCAATGGTTAGAATGGCGATAGCGATTAGCGCTTCGATCAGGGTAAATCCCGCTTTAATTTTTGGGGTCACTCCGTCCTCCAGCGCAAGGAAGCGAAGTGGAGGGGTTCACCGAAACTCATTCCCGGCAATTGCAGCATTCCGCTAGGGAGGCTATCGCGATTGAATACTCCATTCCCCGGACAATTGGTACCTGTTTTGTATTGACAGGAAAGTCTGCGCACCACGGTGATTCCTCCCACCAGCCCCTCATTGCGGATGCCACCAGGGGAAATGACTGCTCCTAGAATTTTGGCGTCCGTTTCAACCAGGATTTCAGCGGTGGGAATGGAGCTGAAAACGTAGCCCGTGAAGCGGGTGTCGTCTTGGAATAGGATGTCGCCTTTGCCTGATTCCGGACGTGTGGTGGGGTGGCTGGTGGCCACAAAGGACCAAGGCAAATACGTGGATTCCCCGGAAAGCAAAATATTCCCTTGAGCGAAAAGACGTACTTCAAAGCGGTGCTCTCCTTCGATCTGAATCCGGCCCATGCTGAAGATGGTGAGGCGCTTGGCGGTGATGGAACCTCGGATCAAAACATCCCCCTCGGAAATGAGCACCAGGGTATCCGCATCAATGGATCCTTCCAGCTCGATGTTGCCTTGTACGACGAACAAATGGGATCCAGGAAGACGGAATTTGGAATTGTATTTTCCGGACAAGTCTATTCGCAAATCTCCCCGTTCCACCCGGACGGTGTCTTCCTGAAGTAATGAATTTTCCCCCCAAATGCGCTGATTACCCCGGACGCAGGATTCTCCGCATTTTTCCAGGGAATCGGGCTGAAACAAAGTCCGGTGCAGGTTGACCCAATACATCCACTTTGTCTCCAGAACCTGCATCGATTGGTTCATGATTTGTACCGAAGCGGGGGTGACGGGAATTCCTGCCGAAAGCAAGGGGCCCTTGACGCGCAATTGGGAGAGCGAGGTCTGGTCCATTGGATCCAGCACCCGTAGGGCGTATTCAAATGCACCCTTATTTCTAGGCCTTCCCAGCTCGACTACGGTTTTGGCGGACTCCCCCAGGAAATCTGCGGTGCTTTCGATGCGAAGCCAAAAATCCGAGCTGTCCACAAGGATCGTAGGAACGACCAGCCCAGCAGGCGGACGCAAAAGTTCGTTTTTGGCGGAATCCCGGGGCGGGGTGGATAACCTCCAGGCCTCGAGCTCAATGGCACCTTCCGCCAGGCTCTGCGCTTGCATGCGGTGAAGGCGCTTTACCGCCAGAAAAGAACCATGCCCGCTCCCGGAAAGGAGCGCATTGGCCAGCAGGGTTGCCACAAGAAGCACTAACAGGGAGAGTGCAAGGGCGTTTCCTGACCGGTTCCGTTTCATTTCCAACAAATGTAGTTCCCGGGATTCTCAAAATAGTTCAAAGAAAGCTTGATCCTTGCCTGATTTAGGGCGAACCTCTTTTCTTGTTTTTCACATTTAGTATGTTTTCGCCTTTGAAAAACAGTTTAGCCCACAAGGTCTAGTTGTTTGTACATTTGTGCAGTACTTTTCTGTGAGAGATTATGGCCATACCTCAGACTCCTAAATATGACGAATCGAGCATTAAATCCCTGGAATGGAACGAACACATCCGATTGCGCCCCGGCATGTACATCGGAAAGCTCGGTGACGGCTCCGCTCCGGACGACGGCATCTATGTGCTATGCAAAGAAATCATCGACAATTCCATCGATGAATTCGTTATGGGCGCCGGCAAAAAGGTCGAAATTTCTGTTGATGAGAAGCAAGTCCGCATTCGCGATTTTGGCCGTGGCATCCCCTTGGGCAAAGTCATCGAATGTGTCTCCAAGATCAACACCGGTGGCAAATACGACTCCGAGGCCTTCCAGAAGTCTGTTGGGCTCAATGGTGTGGGCACCAAGGCGGTGAACGCCCTTTCCCAAAAATTCGTGGTGTGTTCCCATCGCGACGGACGTTGCAAAAAGGCAGAATTCAGCCGGGGTCTTCTGCTCAAGGAGTGGCCCGAGGCCGCCACTTCCGAAAAGAATGGAACCGAGGTGGTTTTTGAGCCCGATTCCACCATCTTCCACAACTACCGCTTTCTTCCTGCCTATTTGGAAGAGAAAATCTGGAACTACGCCTATTTGAATAACGGGCTCACCCTAGTTTTCAATGGCAAAAACTACAGTAGCCCCAATGGCCTGCGGGATTTGCTGGCAAAACATGTGGACGATTCCATCCGCTATCCGCTGGTTCATTTGCGGAGCTCCGATATCGAATTTTCATTCACCCACGGCAACCAGTACGGCGAGCATTATTTCAGCTTCGTAAATGGGCAGCACACCACCCAGGGCGGAACCCATCTCAACGCCTTCCGCGAAGCCATCGTTAAAACCGTGCGGGACTTTTTCAAAAAAGACTACGACGCGGCCGATGTGCGTAGCTGCATCGTGGGTGCGGTTTCTGTGCGCATCCAGGAGCCCGTATTCGAATCCCAGACCAAAACGCGTTTGGGCTCCAATACCATATCCCCCAATGGCCCTGTTTTGCGGGGCTGGCTCATGGATTATGTGACCAAGGAACTCGATAATTACTTGCACAAGAATCCCGAAACCGCCAAGGCCATGCAGGACCGCATCATCCAGTCCGAGCGGGAGCGCAAGGAGATTTCCGGTATCCGCAAACTGGCCAATGACCGGGCCAAAAAGGCAAATCTCCACAACAAAAAATTGCGAGATTGCAAAGTGCATCTGGTGGACGAAAAAAACCCGCGCAAACGCGACACCATGATTTTCATCACCGAAGGTGACTCTGCCTCGGGTTCCATCACCAAGTCCCGCGAAGTCTTGACCCAGGCTGTTTTCAGCCTCAAGGGCAAACCTCTCAACACTTTCGGCCTTACTCGTAAAGTGGTCTACGAGAACGAGGAGTTTAACCTGTTGCAACACGCCCTCGATATCGAGAATGGCCTGGAAAACTTGCGTTACGACAAGGTGATCATCGCCACCGATGCCGATGTGGACGGCATGCATATCCGTCTGTTGATGATGACGTTTTTTCTCCAGTTTTTCCCTGAGCTGGTGGAGCAGCAGCATCTCTATATTCTGCAAACTCCGCTTTTTCGGGTCCGCAATAAAAAAGAAACCCGCTACTGCTACGATGAATTTGAGAAGCAGGAAGCCATGAAGTCCTTGGGAGACAAAGGTCTTGAGATTACCCGCTTCAAAGGCCTCGGTGAAATCAGCCCGTCTGAATTTGGGCTGTTCATTGGAGAACACATTCGCCTGGAGTCCGTAACCATGCCTCCGGATACCTCCCTGGGCAAGACTTTGGAATATTACATGGGTAAAAATACCCCCCAGCGCCAGGAATTCATTGTCGAAAACCTGCGCTACGATGTTGTGGTTGATGTAGTTTGATTCGCTGCCAAAAGAGTAAATCCTAGATGAAAAATAAAGACGAGCAAACCTTTGATGAATCTGGCGCCCCGGTGGTCAAGGTCGAGAACCATTTGCAAGGCCTCTATAAGAATTGGTTTCTGGAATACGCCAGTTATGTGATTTTGGATCGTGCGGTGCCCTACTACGAAGACGGTCTTAAGCCCGTTCAGCGTCGCATTTTGCATACGCTTTTCGAGATGCACGATGGGCGCCATCACAAGATTGCCAATGTGATCGGCCAGACCATGAAGTACCACCCACATGGCGATGCGAGTATTGGTGACGCCTTGGTCGGCCTGGGTCAAAAAGACCTGTTGATTGACATGCAGGGTAACTGGGGAAACCCTTCTACCGGCGACTCTGCCGCCGCTCCCCGCTACATTGAGGGCCGCCTGACTCAATTCGCACTAGATGTGCTTTTCAATCCCGAAACGACCGATTTTGTCCCCAGTTACGATGGCCGTTCTAAAGAGCCCATTACCCTCCCGGTAAAATTTCCTCTCCTACTGGCCCAAGGAGTAGAGGGTATCGCGGTGGGTCTTTCCACCACCATTTTACCCCATAACTTCTGCGAACTTCTGGAAGCCAGCATCGCCTATTTGCGTGGGCGTAAATTTGACCTGTATCCCGATTTTCCGGGTGGCGGCATCGCCGACGTTTCCAACTACAACGATGGCTTGCGGGGCGGAAAAGTCAAGGTACGCGCCAAAATCGAAAAGTCCGATAATCGGACCTTGGTGATCAGTGAAATCCCTTATGGGACAACGACTGGATCCCTGATTGAAAGTATTGTCGCTGCTAACGACAAAGGCAAAATCAAGATCAAAAAGGTGGACGACAATACGGCGGCCGAGGTGGAAGTCGTCATTCACTTGGCACCCGGTTCCGAGCCCCAGGTGGTCATCGACGCTTTGTTTGCATTCACGGATTGCGAAAAATCCCTGTCTCCCAACTCTTGCATTATCGTAGAAAAAAAGCCCGCCTTCCTGAGCGTCACCGAGATCCTAAAAAAGAATACCGACCACACGGTTCGGTTGCTGGAATGGGAGCTCAAAAATCGCCTGGATCACCTGCAATCCAGGTGGCACATGACTTCTCTCGAAAAGATTTTCATCGAGCAGAAGGTGTATTCCGTAATCGAAAAGGCCCACGACAAAGAAGAAATGGTCACCTTGATTCAAGATGGCCTCAAACCCTTCATCAAAAAACTCCGGCGCGAAATTTCCCGTGAAGATGTCCTGCGTTTAGGCGAAATTCCTGTGCGTCGCACATCTTTGTACGACAAGAAAAAGACAGACGAGCTCCTGATTGAGCTAGACACCCATATTGGCGAGGTCCAAGGTCACTTGATGGGACTGGTAGACTACGCAGTCAATTGGTTCAAAGACTTGCTGAAAAAGTATGGCAAGGGCCGGGAACGTCGCACCGAACTGGCCGGGTTCGAAAAGGTCAGCGCCGTCCATGTGGCCATAGCGAACCAGAAGTTATACGTGAACGCCAAAGAAGGCTTCATGGGCACCAGCCTCAAAAAAGAAGAATTTCTTTTTGATGTGTCCGAATACGACGATATCATCGTGTTCAAGGCTGATGCGAGCTTCATGGTGGTCCGTGTGTCCGAAAAGGCCTTCGTAGGCAAGGACGTGATTCGGGTGGAACGCTTTAATAAAGATGATGAACGTCATATTTACAACTTGGTTTACCAGGATGGCAAGGATGGCCCTTCCTATGTCAAGCGCTTCAACGTCGGGGGCATAACCCGCGACAAGGAGTATCCACTCGGAAAGAGTACCCCGGGCACCAAGGTCCTTTACTTGTCCTCCAATCCCAATGGTGAAGCCGAAGTGGTCGAAGTTGTTCTCAAGCCACGGCCACGCATCAAATTGAACTTCGAAGTGGATTTTTCCGAAGTCGATGTCAAGGGGCGCGGTGCTGGGGGAAACCAGATCACCAAGTATCCAATTCGAATCGTCAAGAAATCCCGCACCGGCGTGTCCACCCTGGGTGCGCGGGTCTTGTATTTTGATGCCAATTCCGGCGTAGTGGGTTCGCAGAAAAAGGGCGAAGCTTTAGGTGAATTCGAAAAGTCCGACAAGGTGTTTGTGGTTCGCAAGAACGGCATTGCCCGAATTTATGATTTCTCAGATCCAATATTGGTTGGCACCGATGTTTTATGGGTGGGACGTTTTGACCCCGAAAGCGTTGGCGACCAAATCTTCTCTATTCTGTATTTCGATGGTGCCAATTTCACCTACTATGTCAAGCGTTTCACTTTGGAAGGCGCGCCTTCGACCACGGATTTCTCGCTGATCACCGATCATGCCGATTCCCGCTTGATTGAATTCTTCGACGACCTAGAGCCCAAGGCTCTGGTGGAATACCAGACCACCGGCAAAGAGATCCAACGGGAGCTGCTGGATTTGACCGTGGTGGCCGATGTCAAGAGCTACAAGGCTCTGGGCAGCAAATTCACAGCTAAGAAGGTGCGCAAGGTGATGAAGGCCCCTGAGACCGTGGTTTCGGGGGAACAAACCCCCGAAGAGGCCCTCAAGAAGGAAAAGCCCCTTGAACTGGATCTCTTCCGCTAAAGGAGTTCAGCCATGAAAAAATCGATTTTCACTATTTTTGCAATTCTCGGTTTGGTGGCACTGAATTTTGGCGTGGACCGCATCACCAAAATGATGGCAGTTTCGAGCCTAAAAGGACAGGCGACGATTGAAGTGGTGGGTAATTTCTTCATTCTGCATTTTGCTGAAAACAAGGGCGCATTCCTGAGCATGGGTTCTGCCATGGGCGAGTGGGGGCGCTTCGCCTTCTTGGCTATTTTGCCGGCCATTGCCTTGGTGGGTGGGCTCGGGTACTTAATTTTTCGGCGCGACCGGCTTGATACCTTTCACCTGGTCTGCTGGTCCTCGCTGATTGGCGGCGGGCTTGCCAATATCTACGATCGTCTTTTCAACGAAGGCCGCGTCGTGGATTTTATGAATTTTGGCATCGGCTCCCTGCGGACCGGCATTTTGAATGTGGCCGACCTTTCCATCACTTTTGCGGTGGTGGCTCTGTTCCTGGTCGGGCTAAAAAAGGATCCGAAAAAGGGCTGAGTTAGAAGCAAACGCCCGTTTCCAAAATCAGCTTGTAGTCGAGATAAATGCCATTATCGCTCCCGTATTCCAAAACTCCCAGGGAGTTCTTGGGTATATAGGAATTGGCGATATCCCAGGTGTTCCATCCATCGTTATACCAAGTGGAACTAAACGAGACCAGATGAATTCCTCCTTGGACTCCTCCTGACAGGAGAATCCATTTCCATTGATTTGGAAATCGATATTGCCAACGGAGATTTCCAATGGCCAGACCAATATCGTATGCGCTTTCGCTTGTTGCTGTCCAAGTAACTTTGGTTACGTTGGCCTCTAATCCACCCACAAGTCCACTGTGCTTTGACATACCCCAACCCGTAGCAATGCCGACCATCCAAGGATGAAAAACTGTGTTCCCAAATCGTGTTGCGATGCCTTTCTCTCCCCAGCTGCCTCGGATTGCAAAATACGAACCACCGGTGGAGGTCAGGTCGATTTGGTTACGAATAGTTGCCATTTGACTTTCTGTGTATTCGGGTACCCCACCACCGATGAAGTAAATCGCCGCCTCGTTATGAAGGGGATTTGCCGTAAAGGCGTAGTCTACAGACGGATATTTTGCTGCATGTTCTTGATATTCGCTCCAGGCATTTGCGTTTTGTTGCTGCTCTTGCTGTTTTTCTTCATCAATTCTGCGTTGCTTTTTTTGCTGGGCCAGCAATGCTTGCTGATCCTTTAGTCTTTGTTGTTCCTCAATGCGACGGTTTTCGGCTTCAAAGGCTAGGCGGGATTCTTCTTGTTTTCGTTGCTGGGCAATGACTTCCATTTTGGCTTTGAGAATCATGCGCTCAAACTTCTGGCGGAAGCCCCCGGGGGGCAGAACCGACATGGCAAAGTACCCAGTATTGTAACAGTCCAAGTAGTTTTGGTTGTAAAAATGGACCATGGCAATGTACACAGAAACACCCATGGCTTCTCGGGTCGTTGTATCCCCCAAAGTGTTGCGTGAGGACAGAAAATAGCCCAATGCTTCCTTACTGTTTCCGTTTTCCAATGCAACCTTGCCCATAAGAAATTGTTCTCTTGCCTCTCCATTCGTGGTATTTGCAAAAAGCGGTATGGCAAGCAGGATCAGCAAAATGGAAAGATTCATCAACGGTCTCCCAGGTCAGGCATGGTGGCTGGGAAAGGAGAATTGGGGTCAAAGGGGTCATAGCTCAGTTCGGCAATTGCCCTCAGTTTACTGGATTCTATGGCCTTTTGCTGTGCGACTTGCTGAGCCATCTGTTGTTCACGCATGGCACGTAATTCCTCGCGCATGGCGCGGAGTTCTGCCTGGATATTCGCGTCGTTTGGATTTTGGATGTAAACGGTTTGAGGTTGGGTATTTTGAATTTGCTGGATCGCTTGTGGATCCCCTTGTTGGGCTCCTCCGCCGAGGACTTGATTCACCAGCTCCTTTCCTGCAGATCGTCCGGCTTCTTTTGCGGCATCTTTTACAGCGTCCTTCGCGAGATCGCCTAGGAAGTCCCATTGGGCATTCGCAGAAGCGACCCAAAAAAGGCCTAGTAATACAAGTATATTCCGCATAATTTTGCCTCCGAGACTCTACCTTGAATATAAATTAACCGTCCCAACCCTCATATAAATATTGGCTACGGATGGTAAAATCCATAGCCAACATTCGCTATTTAGCTTATTGAGATTAGCTCAGCAACTTGGTCACCGCGGCCACATAGGCGCCGGGGTTGGAAAGGGGGGAGCCTTCTGCCAATAGGGATTGCCCAAAGAGGACCGTGGGCCATTCACCCAGAGATTCGCCTGCGTCCGCCTTCTTCTGCAGATTCTTGCAGATGGGGTGGTCCGCGTTGATTTCAAGGATGCGCTTGCTCTTGGGTGCGCCTGCATTGCCCATTTGCGCCATGATGCGTTCCATTTGGGAGCTCATGGCGTCTTCCTTGCGGGTGAGGCAGCATGGGCTATCCTTGAGGCGGGAGCTAACCTTGACGGAATCGAGCTCGGGTAGAGCTGCGGCCAGGGCCTTGCAGAGACCAGCATAGTCCTTGGTTGCCTGGTCTTCGGCTTTCATTTCGTCTTCGGTCTTTTCCAGTTCCACATCGCCACGGGTGATGTCCTTGAAGGTCTTGCCATCAAAATCCTGGAGACCATTCATCATGAATTCATCCACGGGATCGTTCATGAACAGCACTTCGAAGCCCTTGGCCTTGAAGGCTTCCAGGTGCGGGCTAGTCTGGATGGCGGAGAGGTTTTCGCCAGTGATGTAGTAAATGTCCTTCTGGTTTTCCTTCATGCGGCCCACATAGTCCTTGAGACTGGTGAGCTGGTCTGTGCCCACGAAGGTCGAATTGAAGCGCAACAGGCTTTTGAGCTCCACCAGCCATTCCCAGTTCATGTAGAAGCCTTCCTTGAGGACAAGGCCCAGCTCTTTCCAGAATTTGGCGTATTCTTCGGGCTTGTTGTCGGCCAGGTTCTGCAAGGTTTCCAGGGTCTTCTTGACCAAGTGCTTCTTGATGTTGGCAATGACCTTGTTGTTCTGCAATAGCTCGCGCGAGACATTCAGGGGCAGGTCTTCGCTATCGACCACGCCACGCACAAAACGCAACCAGGTGGGCAGCAGTTCTTTGCTGTCATCCATGATGAACACGCGCTTCACATAGAGCTTGAGTCCATGGGTGCGCTCGGCGGAGAAAAGATTGAAGGGCGCTTTAGAGGGGATGTAGACCAGGGACCAGAATTCCTGGGTGCCTTCGGTATGGGTGTGGGACCATGCGATAGGATCGCTCTGATGTTCCGAGGCGATCTGGCGGTAGAATTCATGATGCTGCTCATCCGTAACTTCTTTTGCGGACCGACGCCAGAGGGCGGTTTTGTCGTTTAAGCGCTCGGGCTCTTTTGCACCCTGTAGCCAAATGGGATGGGTGATGAATTCGGAATATTTCTGCACGATGGAGCGCAACTTCCATTCGCTTGCATACTCTTTGCAGTCATCCTCATCCTTGAGGTAAATGGTGATCTGGGTGCCACGGGTGGCTTTTTCGGAGGAGGCGAGTTCGTAGTCGCCGGTGCCTTCGGAGGTCCACAGCCAGGCTTCTTCAGAGCCGGCCTTGCGGGTGAGGACTTCCACTTTGTGTGCAACCATAAAAACGGAGTAGAATCCAACCCCAAATTGTCCGATTAGATTGACATCGTTCTTGGCGCCGGCGCCCAAATTCTTCATGAAGGCTTTGGTTCCCGAGCGGGCGATGGTTCCCAGGTTGTCCATTAGTTCCTGGTGGGTCATTCCCACGCCAGAGTCTTCGATGACGATGGTTTTGGTCTCTTCGCTTACTTTGATGTCAATGCGGAGTTCTGGATTCTCAGAAATAAGTTCGGGTTTGCTGATCGCTTCAAAGCGCACCTTGTCGAGGGCATCGGCGGCATTGGAAACCAGCTCGCGCAAAAAGATCTCTTTGTGCGAGTAAAGGGAATGAATCATGAGCTGCAGAAGTTCGCGCACTTCTGTTTGAAATTCATGCTTTTCGGGTGTCTTTTCAGTGGCCATGGTATACTCCTTCGAGAGTGAAAAATCTAGGGAAGAAGTATAGTCATGCAAGGCGTTTTGGGCAACCTGGACATGCGATTACTCGATCAATTTTCCTTAGGGGCCGTATTGTAGGACGGCTGCAATGTTGTTCCCAAGCCAGGGCGCGATGCCAGCGCCAAGCACCAGAAGGGTCAACAAGGTAATGGAAGCGCCTTCGGTAAAGGAAAGTCGGAGGTTTTTATTGGCTTCTTCCTGGGCTTCTTCACCGGTGTCCACCCAACCCGCTTTCAGCACCTGCAGGTAGCAATAGAGGCCGATCACGGTATTGACGCCAACAAAGATCAGGAATGCGAAATGGCCCGCTTTGGCGGCGGAGCCAAACAGCATGAATTTACCCACAAAGCCTGCGACAGGCGGGATTCCGGCCAAGGAAAAGAGGCCAATGGCCAGTGCGGCGCCGAGCCAGGGCTTTTGGCGGGAAAGGCCGGTCAAGCTGGCAAATGTCTGTTCGCGCCGGTCGCTGACCAGGGACGCGATGAAAAACACCAGGTAATTGGAGAAGGCATAGGTGAAGAGGTAGAACACCACGGAAGACCTTGCCGACATGGCTGGACCTGTTAGAGCCGCCAGAATGTAGCCAGCCTGGGCGATGGAGGACCAGGCCATAAAACGGCGCAGACGGGTTTGTTTCATGGCTCCCAAATTGCCCACGGTCATGGTGGCGGCAGAAAGGAGAATCAGCAAGGGCTGCAATTGGACCTGGATGGCGGCCAGAGGGCCATAAACCATGATGATCAAGAAGGAAATGGCCGTGGCTTTGGATGAAACGGAAAGAAAGGCCGTGATGGGTGTGGAGGCGCCATCATAAACGTCAGGAGCCCAGCTGTGGAAAGGAAACAGCGTAAGTTTGAAGCCGATGCCCGCAGTCAAAAAGAGCACTGCAATCCAAAGAAGAGGGGAAGTAGGAGAAGAAGCAACAGCCTCTCCAATGTTGGCAAAACGCAAGCTTCCGGCAAATCCATATAGATAGGACATGCCAAACAACATGGTTGCCGTGCTGGTGGAACCCAACAGAACGAACTTTGTTGCTGCCTCGGATGCCTTGGCGTTTTCTTTGTTCCAGGCAACCAGGAAGTATAGAGGAATGGTGGCGAGTTCAAGTCCGACAAAAAGAGTCAACAAGTCTTTGGAAGAAACCACCGTAATGGCGCCAAAGGTCACAAAAATCAAGGCAGCCAAAAACTCCGGCTTGTAGCGCATGGGGCCAAAGCCCTCTTCTCCCCGCACAAAGTTGCTACGGGCAAGTAAGGTGGTGACCAAGGCACTTAAAATAAAGAATTCCCGCATTAGCAGGCCGAAATTGCTCAGGTTCCAATTGCCGCCAAACCAAGCACGATCCCAACCGGCGGGGATTAAATTAAGAACCACCAGCACTGCAATCAAGCCCATCCAGGCGACGTTCCAAACCAAGGAGGCCTTAACCCGGGCCAAGTCTAGAGCAAGGATCATAACCCCCAGACCGAGTAAAAGGATATCGGGAAGCAATAAAGGAATGCTCAAGGGGTACCTCTCAACACGTTTACAGAGATTGGGGTTAGGCTGGTGTCGAGCATGGAGGAGATCCAGCCGGGAAAGAGTCCCATGCCCAAAAGGCAACCCACCAGCAGGACCACCGTGATTTTTTCGGGAAGGGTGGATGCAGGCAGGTGTTCAAAATGTGGATTGGTGATGGGACCGTGCAACATGGTATTCGCGGCACGTAGCACATAAACAGCCGTGGTCGTCACGCCCAAAATGGCAAGCACAGTGACCAGGCGCATCAAAGTAGATTCATTCTGGAATGAACCGATAAAGATGGTTGCTTCGGCGACGAAACCCGAAAGGCCAGGTAGACCAAGGCCCGCGAAACCAGCGATCACAAAGCCCACTCCCAGAAATGGAACTGTCTTCATGATTCCGCCCATTTCGTCGATCATGCGGGTGTGGGTGCGACTGTAGATCATGCCAATGGTGGAAAAGAAAAGGGCAGTCAAGAATCCGTGAGAAATCATTTGCAAGGCTGCGCCTTTGATGCCAATGTAAGTCATGGCGCAGAGACCCAGAACGATCAAACCTAAATGCCCGATGGAGCTGTAAGCGGTGATGTACTTGAGATCACGATGGCGAATGGCGATGAAGGCTGCAAAGACCACATTGAAGGCTACCAGAATGACGATCCAGGGCATCCAGAAGCGCGCTCCTTCGGGCATCAGGTACATGGCAACGCGTAAGCAACCGTAGGTTCCCATCTTCATCATCACGCCGGCGGCGAGCATGGAAACCGCGGTTGGAGCGGAGGAGTGACCATCTGGGGACCAGTTGTGGAAGGGGAAGAGAGAAGAGGATACTGCGAACCCCAGGAACATCACCGGGAATGCCCACATCTGGAAGTCCATGGGGAATTTGATGTCGGCGAGTACGCGAATATCGAAAGATTCTGTTCCGGATACGAAATACAGACCCAGAATGGTAACGAGAATCATGGCCGAACCGAGCATCAGGTACAGGGTAAGCTTCTTACCACCGTAGTCCTTGCGACCCGAACCCCAATTGGCGATCATGAGGTACATGGCCAAGGCTTCCAATTCATAAAAGACAAAGAAGGTCACTAAATCAAAAGCCATGAACACGCCAAACACGCCAGCGGAGAGGATTTGTGCCAGGGCAAAAAATTCCTTGTCCTGCTTGTCGATGTTCCATGTCGCCAAAATCCCAGTAAATACCACAACCGAAGTGAGAAGGATCATCAAAATGGAGAGCGCGTCGACGCCGGTGATGAACCGCACATTCAGCATCTGCATCCAGGGAAGGTCGGTCACGAAGTTGAGCAAAGGCTTGTTACCTGCAGGGATTCCCGCTGCCGCCGAGATCGCAAAAACCTTCCAGGTCAGAAACCCTGCAATCAAAACATTGACCAAGGCCGAGCCGGCATGGATCATCTTGATCAGGAATGAATTGGATCTGGAAACCGGGATGACCATAAGAACGGTCAGGATCGGTAAAATCCAGGTTGCATTGAGAAGAATTGCTTCAATTGTCATGATTCACTCAGAGGGGGAGGTGTCCGAGATAACGGATAAACAAAATGCCAAAAAGTGTCAGGCCGATGTACAGAGGAAGAGCGCCACTCTGGAGAGCGCGGGTCGCCCGACCGCCCAGCTGGGTAAAGGTCGCACTCAAGTCCACGCAGGTGTCGACGAGGTGGTCAAATACTTTCATGGCTTCTGCCGCAAATCCAATAATCAATTTGCGGGTGATCCACAGATATACTTCGTCGAAATAGAATTTGTTCATCACTACGCGGTACCAAGCTGGACGACCTTCCGTATTCAGCGCCTTGGCTATATGTGCTTTTGATTGTCCATAAAGGAACCAGGCGATGCCTACGCCCAAAACGCCCATGAAGGTTGCGGCATAAGGAATCCAGGTGGCATGGGCAAATTCGCCAGCAGGCACGACCATGTTGGGCTTGAAGATTCGTTCGAAAATCCCTTTGGAGAAGAATCCGGCAAACACGGTAGGAATGGTGAGCAGTACAATGGGCACGGTCATCCAAGGGTCTTCGTGGATCTCGTGGTGTTGCTGAGGATGCTTGTCATGACCATGGAAGTCATGATGGGCATGGGCGCGAGATTTTCCAAAGAAGGCCAGGAAGAACATGCGGAACATGTAGAATGCGGTGAGGCCACCGGTGACCAGACCCACTCCAAAGACTACATAGCTTTGGCTCTGCCAGGCAGCCACCAAAATTTCGTCTTTGGACCAGAAGCCGGAGAGTGGAGGAATGCCCGCGATGGCAATGGTGGCCAAAAGCATGGAGGCAAAGGTGAAGGGCATCTTTTTGCGCAGGCCACCCATCTGGTCCAGATCATTGGAATGGACCGCATGAATCAACGCGCCCGCACCCAGAAACAGCATGCATTTGAAAAAGGCGTGGGAGAACACATGGAACATGGAAGCGGAATAGCCGAGCTCGTTAACCACTCCGGGTCCAATATAGGAGGTGCCCAGGGAGAACATCATGTAACCCAGCTGGGACAGCGTGGAGAACGCCAGAATGCGCTTGATGTCTTTTTGGGTGCAGGCGATGATGGCTGCGAAAATGGCGGTGAGGGCTCCCACAAATTCAACCACCTGAAGCGTGTCGGCGGCAGAAGCAAAGAGTGGAAACATGCGGGCGGTCAGGTAGACACCGGCAACGACCATGGTAGCGGAATGGATGATGGAAGAGACTGGAGTTGGGCCTTCCATGGCATCTGGAAGCCAAACATGCAATGGGAACATGGCGGACTTTCCCCAACCACCGGCGAACACGAACAAGGTGCCAATGGTAAGCGCGCTCGCGGAGAACAAGCCCAGGTTGACGGGTGTAGCAAGCTTCGCTGCAGTCTCCAGGGTATTGAGAACCGAGAATTCAAAGGACCCCGTGTAGTAAGAAATCAGCACGATGCCGAGCAGAAAGAAGGAATCGGCAAACCGGGTAATGATGAAGGCTTTTTTGGATGCAGCCACGGCGCTGGGCTTATGGTACCAGAATCCAATGAGCAGGTAGCTGGAGACACCGACCAGCTCCCAGAAAATGAACATTTGGAACAGGTTGCCGGCTGAAACAAGCCCGAGCATGGAGAATGCAAAAAGCGAGAGCTCGGCAAAGAAACGGGGGAAGCCCGAATCGCCCCGCAGATAACCCACGGAATAAATATTGACCAAAAGAGCGATCACAGTAATGACCACGAGCATCATGACACTGATGGGATCCAAGTAGATGGAAAGACCGATGGAAAAATTATCAGCGAGAGGAAGCCAATTTATGGCCCAGGGTACAATCGCTTTGCTGGCACCACCCTCTGGAAGAGCCGAAACGACCGACCACCAGTCAAAGGCCACCATCAGGGCCGAAGCTAGCGAGAGGGCTGCCATAGCGATGGAGAAACCTGCAGCGGCCTTGGGCTTCTTGTTAAGGAATATTCCACCCACAACAAAAGAAAGCAGGGGAAACAGAAGAATCAGATAAGCCTTATCCATGGAGTTCCCTCAGCTTGTCAATGTCAAGGTTCTTGTGGCGGCGGAACATGGAAACGACGATTGCCAAGGCAACGGCCATTTCGCAGGCAGCGATGGCAATCACAAATGCGGAAAAGATGGGGCCGGAGGTTGAGTCTGTGGCATGGAAGTGGGCGAAGGCCACAAAGTTGATATTGGCGGCATTCAGCATAAGTTCAATGGAAATCAAAATGCCCACGATATTTTTGCGAGTCATGGCGCCGTATGCTCCGATGACGAATAGGCCAAAAGCCAGTGCGAGGCAATACCCGAGAGTCATTCTCCCTCCTTACGGGCGATAACGATGGCACCAATCACGGTGATCAGCAAGAGCAGGGAAATGATTTCAAAGGGAACCAAGAATCCGTTGGCACCAGGATCGAGGAACCGCAGACCAATATTCCGCATGGAAGCAAAATCGCTGGCCGCTGTCGCAGTCTTTGTGTTGACCAGGTAGCCAGCACGATCCAGTGCATGCAGAAATGTTCCCAGCATGGCGCTGCAAAGGGCAAAAGCGAGGATCTTACGCATGGCGGGGGCAATTTCGGCCTTGTCGCCCAAACGGGAAGTCAGCAGAATAATGAAAATGACGAAGATAACCACGCCGCCAATGTATACAAGCACCTGGGCCACCGCGATGAATTCAGCAGAGAGCATTAGGTATAGAATGGCCGTTCCAAAAAAGGAACCAATCAGAGCAAGGGCCGAATGCAATATGTTCTTTGCGGTCACGGCCCAAATGGCGCTAACCAGCATGGCAAAGGCTACAATGTAGAAGCCGATATCTGCGATCATCCTCTTCCTTCCTTCTTGTTCAAAATCAGGTCGAACCCGTCGCGCTGGGTGCGTGCGTGTTCAAAGCCGTTGCCCATGTGAATGGCGTCAAAGGGGCAGGCTTCAATGCAGAGTCCGCACAAGGTGCATTGGTCAATGCGGTAGATATACTTCCCAAGGACTTTTTTGCCTGCGATATTTTTGGTATTAAGAACCGAAATGGTGGCATTGGGGCAGGCTTTTTCGCACAACGTGCACCCGGTGCATTTGTGGTCGCCATTCTCGTCATGGGGCATGATCACTTCACCACGGAATGCGGGGTGAAGCTTTAGAGTCTTGCGGTTTTCCGGGTATTGTTCCGTGAGGATGCGACTTGGGCGGAAGAAGTAGCCCAAGGTCACGGACATGCCCTTCAGAAGGCCCAAAGCCCCCAGAACGGTCCGTTTGAAATAGGTATCAAGAATAACAGGCGCAGCCATATAAAATCCTTATGGAAGAATCAGGCCAAAGGCGATGAAGACGGCACCGAGCCCAAGCAGGATCAGGTTCGCAGGGAGGAGGAACTTCCACTCGAGGGACATGAGCTGGTCCACGCGGGGGCGAGGGTAGGTCCAACGGAAGAACATGAAAAGGGTAATGAGGAACAGGATTTTGCCTGCCATCCAGAAGAAGCCAGGGAGAATGGCCAAGGCGCCGTTGATGCTCGCGACTACTCCGACAATGGGGGCAAACCCGAAGTCAGGGAAGGCGAAGGGCAAGAATCCACCCAGGAAGAACACCGAAGCCAAGGCGGAAGTTGCCACCATGTTGATGTATTCCGCCAGGAAGAACATGGCAAATGCGGTTGAAGAGTACTCCGTGTGGAAGCCTGCGGTGAGTTCTTGTTCGGCCTCGGACATGTCAAACGGGCCACGGTTCAGCTCGGCAGTCGCGGAAATCATATACATGACAAAAGCAGCGATTCCGAGGAAAGGAGCTTTGATAATCCACCAGTCCGTCACGTTGCCTTGTTGACTTAAAACGATTTCACGCACATCGGCGGAACCGGACATCAGGACAACAAATAGCATAATGAGGGAAAGGGAGACTTCGTAGCTGATCATTTGCGCGCCACAGCGGAGAGCACCGAGCAAGGAAAATTTATTGTTGGAGGACCAGCCGGCAAGGAGGGTTCCGAGAATACCCAGGGAAGAGACGGCGATAATGAACGGAACACCCATGCCAGGGTTTGCAACTTGGAGGTTGTGATCCCAAGGAATGACGGCGAGCACCAGGAAGGAACCGGTAAGCGGAAGTGCTGGGGCTAAAAAGAAAAGAAGCTTGTCAGCACCATGGGGCGTGATTAATTCCTTGAAAAGTAATTTGATCACGTCGCAAACGGTTTGCAGCAAACCCCAAGGACCCACGCGCATGGGCCCAAGACGAGCCTGGGTGAAGGCCGCGACCTTACGTTCCCACCAGATCAGCATGGGCGAAGGACCCACACCGACAGCCATAATAGCCACGATGGCGATGACTCCGTTTACAATGGACGCAACCCAGGAGTAGGGAGAATATTCCCTAACCAGGTCACCGATGAAATTAGTTGTCGAAAGATCCATGGAAAAGCTTCCTAATTAGCGATCGATGTCTGGGATCAGAATGTCGAGGGTGGTGATGACCGTGACCACGTCCGCGATCATGTGGCCTTTCACCATTTTACCGATGGGGCTCAGATTCGCGAAATTTGGCGAGCGGCTATGAATGCGCCAAGGCTTGTCACCCTTTTCTGCCACCACGTAGGTCCCGAAAATCCCTTTGGCCGTTTCCGTTGCCGCGTAATAGGAGCCAGCGGGAAGGCGATAGGAGGGCTTTTCTTTGGACCGGTATGGGCCTTCGGGAATCTGCTCGATGCACTGTTGCAGAATGCGGATGGACTGACGAATTTCATCAATATGAATGACATATCGATCAAAGCTGTCCCCGTTCTGTTTGGTAGGAACATCAAAGTCCAGACGGTCGTATATGGAATAGGGATCGTCCTTGCGCAGGTCGTATGGGACACCGGAGGCACGCAGCACGCAGCCGGTGCAGCCATAGGCGATTGCATCTTCGCGTGTCAGGATTCCAATACCACGGGACCGTTCCTGGATGATCACATTTCCGGTGATGAGGCGGTCGAACTCTTCGAGAGTGCGCTCCACATCAACGATCACCTTCTTCACGCGGGCAATGAAGGTGTCCGGGATGTCATTGGCGACTCCACCGGGACGGAAGTAGTTCATGGTCAGGCGGGCACCACAAAGCTCATCGAAAATATCGGTGATGACTTCGCGTTCCTTGAATCCATACAGCAATGCAGTTTGTGCGCCAAGATCACCGCCAAAACACCCGAACATCATGAGATGGGAGGAGATGCGGTTCAGCTCAAGCACCATGACGCGGATGTATTCTGCGCGGTCAGGAACACCAATACCCACGGCCTTCTCAATCGCCATGCACACCGAATGGTTATTCATGTGGCTGGTGAGGTAGTCCATGCGGTCGGTGAGGTGCACATATTGCAAATAGGTTTCGCTCTCGGCCTGTTTTTCGATGCCACGATGAATGTAGCCCAGGTGAGGGACGCATTCGCGCACGGTTTCGCCATCAAGACGGAGGACCAGGCGGAGAACTCCGTGGGTCGCAGGATGCTGCGGGCCCATGTTGATGAAGTATTCTTCGGTATTGTCGTCGCCGGAAACCTTTTGGAAGCCAGCGGGCAGAGGACGTTTCACCATCTCCATCAGTAGGGCCTCTTGATGATGTTCGGATTTACGAAATCTTTGCGCAGAGGATATCCAACGAAGTCATCCTCCATGAACAAGCGGCGCATGTCGGGGTGACCGGTAAAGTCGATTCCGAACATATCGTATACTTCGCGCTCTTTCCAATTCGCCGCGGGCCAAAGGCCAGACAGGGTAGGGACGGAAGCGAGAATTGCTGTGGGAGCTTCTTCGGGGCTGACTTCCTTTTTGGGAAGCGAAACGCGGAAGAAGACCTTTTGTCCCTGAGTCACCGAAAGGAGCTGCACCACCACATCGAAGTGGTCCGTGAAGTCAACAGCAGTAAGGTCCAAAAGCATTTCCAAGCTCAGGTCGGGAGTTTGTTTGAGGAAGGTTGCCAAAGCAACATATTGATCCACCGGGACTTCGAAATCGAGCGTGTAGTCGGTTCCCAAAGCTTCTACGGCTGCGGTATCGGAAACCTCATGGTCGCCCAGCTCCTTCTTATAGAGCTTGAGACCGGGGAATTTGGCTTGGATCAGTTTCCACAATTCGAGGTTCGATTTTCCCCGGGGACGATCAGGCTTGCGAGGTACTTCAGGGAAGGCGGGCGCAACGACGCGAACCGCTTTAAAGGCCTGGTAATCCGGATTTTCTTCCTTGAACTTGGCGCGGGCTTCCGCTTGTTCCTGGTCCTTGATTTTTTCCAGGGCGTCCCAGGCTTTGGCTGCATCGGACCAAGTGTTTGTTGCTGGCTTGGTATAGATTTCGTGTTCATGCCAAGTATTGCGTAGGCTTTCTGTCTTGCGGATTTTTTCCTGCAGCATCAGCAGGCCGTTGAACAAAGCTTCGGGACGGGGGGGGCAGCCAGGAATATAGACGTCAACTGGAAGGATTCGATCGGCACCTTTGACCACGGAATAATTGTCGTAATAAAATGGTCCACCTGAAATGGTGCATGCACCCATGGCGATCACATATTTGGGCCCGGACATTTGATCATAAAGAGTTTTGAGGGGGCCGGCCATTTTTTCGGTGATGGTTCCTGCAAGGATAATCAGGTCGCATTGACGGGGGCTTGCACGGAACACTTCGGAACCGAAGCGTGAAATGTCGTAGCGGGGAGCGGCGGCAGCCATCATTTCGATGGCGCAACAGCTGGTGCCGTAGGTGAGTGGCCATATCGAATTGGAGCGGGCCCAATTGATGATGTAGCTCACAGCGTCAATCATGGTTTTTCCGCCTGGAAGCGGGTCAACGATGGGAGGCAATTTGTGCATTAACCCCATTTGAGGGCTCCTTTCCGCCAGGCATAGACGAGGCCTGCACCGAGAATGAAGATGAAGAGCCCCAAATCCGCCATGACGATGAAGGCCGTCAGGCCGGAAACTCCGCCGATTGCCTCGCGGAAGACCGCCGCACAGGGGAAGAGAAAGAGGGCTTCGATGTCAAAGATGAGGAAGAGAAGCGCAAATAGGTAGTAGCCTACTTTGAACTGGATGCGGGCGTCACCGAAGGTTTCCACACCGCATTCGTATGCTTCGTTCTTTTTAGCATTTGGGCCTGATTCAAAGGCGATTAACTTCGCAGTCAGCATAGCTGAGCCGGCCATGAAGGCGCCAAGGAATAAAAAAGAGGCCAGGGGCAAATATTCTTGCATAGTTTCCCTAGGATCGAGGACGGGCGCAAGATAGAATTGTTCCCCTTTTTTTCAAGTCTCGACCGTCAGAAAAGGTGGTTAAATTCTTCTAATTGGACATTGACTGGCAAGTCAAATCCATCCATCGGACCACATGGCATGGTTCAACCATTTCGACCGGTCATTCAGATGGGTGTAGCTATTGGCCAATTTGCCAAAATTTGTAGATTTAGCGAAGTCTGTATCAAGTGATTGTTATTGAATCCCATTTGGAGAAATTATGAGCGAAAAGAAAATGGTTTGTATGGACGGAAACGAGGCTGCGTCCTCGATCGCCCACAAAGTGAGCGAAGTGATTGCAATCTACCCAATCACACCTTCGTCCAACATGTCCGAAAACTGTGATGCGTGGTCCGCCCAGGGCAAGAAGAATATTTGGGGCCAAGTTCCCCGCGTGATCGAGCTGCAGTCCGAAGGCGGTGCAATCGCAACCGTTCACGGATCGCTTCAGGCTGGTGCCTTGACGACCACTTTTACTGCATCTCAGGGTTTGCTCCTGATGATCCCGAATTTTTACAAAATCGCCGGCGAACTTACGCCTGCCGTTTTCCATGTATCGGCTCGCGCCCTTGCGGCCCAAGGCCTCTCCATTTTTGGCGACCATTCCGACATCATGGCCATGCGCCAAACGGGCTTTGTTCTGCTTTCTTCCTCCAGCGTGCAGGAAGCCCAGGATATCGCACTGATTTCTCACTCCGCCACTCTCAAGGCCTCTCTCCCATTCGTTCATTTCTTTGACGGTTTCCGAACCTCCCATGAAGTGATGAAGATCGAAGTCGTTTCCGACGACCAGATTTCCTCCATGATCGACCAAAAGCTCGTGACCAAGTTCCGCAACCGTGCCCTCACGCCAGACGCACCAGTCATGCGCGGAACCGCTCAGAATCCCGATGTCTACTTCCAGGGTCGTGAGACTGTCAATCCCTACTACAATGCAACTCCGGGCATCGTTCAAGATACCATGGATCAATTTGCCAAGATGACAGGCCGCCAATACAAGTTGGTGGAATACTTTGGCGCCAAGGATGCCGAGCGCATCGTGGTGATCATGGGTTCCGGCGTCCATCCAGTCAAGGCAGCCATCGAAGCGCTTATGGCCCAAGGCGAAAAGGTTGGAGTCATCTACATCCGCCTCTGGCGTCCATTCCCTTCCGAACAGTTCATTGCAGCCCTTCCAAGCACAGTCAAGTCCATCGCGGTCCTCGACCGTTGCAAGGAGCCCGGTTCCGCAGCCGAGCCACTCGCTCAGGACGTGGTGACCGCTATTGCCGACGCCCTCATGACGGGTGCATCCAAACTCGCTCTGCCACGCGTCATCGGTGGTCGCTATGGTTTGGCTTCCAAGGAATTCACTCCTTCCATGGCCAAAGCCGTTCTGGACGAGCTGAAGAAGCCACAACCTAAGAACCGCTTCACCATTGGCATCAATGACGATCTCACCAACTCAAGCCTGTCCTGGGATGCAAATTGGACAATCGGTGCAGATTATTTCCAGGCCATGTTCTTTGGTCTTGGCGCTGACGGTACCGTGGGTGCGAACAAAAACTCCATCAAGATTATTGGTGAGTCCACACCCAATTACGCACAAGGTTACTTCGTTTACGACTCCAAGAAGTCTGGTTCCATGACCACCTCGCATCTGCGTTTTGGAAAAAAGGAAATCCAGGCTCCTTACCTGATCGAAAAGGCCGACTTCATCGCCTGTCACCATACGCCGCATCTGGACCAGGTGGATATGCTGAACAACGCCAAGAAGGGAACAATATTCCTTCTCAACAGCACACATGCTGCAGATAAGGTCTGGGACATTTTCCCCAAAACGGTTCAGGCTGCCATCATCGAAAACCAAATGAAGGTTTTTGTCATCGATGCCTACCATGTCGCCAAAGAAACCGGCATGGGCCGTCGCATCAACTCCATCATGCAGACTTGCTTCTTTGCCATCTCGGGCATTCTTCCTCGCCAGGAAGCCATCGACCATATCAAATACGCCATCAAGAAGACATACTCCAAGAAGGGCGATGCCGTGGTAAAGATGAACTGGGATGCGGTGGACCGCACCCTGGAATTCCTGCACGAAGTTAAGATTCCAGCCACGGTGACCACCACAAAGGGCATGCGCCAGTCTGTCTCGGACAAGGCTCCAAATTTTGTGAAGACCGTCTCCGCTGAGCTGATGTTTGGCCGTGGCGACGCTCTTCCAACCAGCATGATGCCTGCGGACGGCACCTGGCCCACCGCTACCGCCCGTTGGGAAAAGCGCGATCTGACTTTGGAAATCCCCGTGTGGGAGCCCGATCTCTGCATCCAATGTGGAAAGTGTGCCCTGGTTTGCCCACATGCAACGATCCGCACCAAGATCATTGATTCCTCCTTGCTCGGTACCGCCCCAGAAGGCTTCAAGGTCATCAAGGCGAACAAAGCCTTTAAGATGGATGGCGATCCCATGTTCGCCATCTCCGTCTCGCCTTATGACTGCACCGGTTGCACAGTTTGTGTGGACGCTTGCCCTGCCAAGGACAAGACCAATCCTGACCGCAAGGCCATCAACATGGCTGCGCAACCCGACATCGCTGTCCGCGAAGGCAAATGCTGGGACTTTTTCGTGGACGCTCCCGAAGTGGATCGCTCCAAGATCGGAAACCGCATTCAGCCCCAGAACGCCATGCTTCTCGAACCTCTGTTCGAGTTCTCCGGCGCTTGCCCAGGCTGTGGCGAAACACCTTATGTCAAGCTCACCAGCCAGCTCTTCGGTGACCGCATGATTATTGCCAATGCCACCGGTTGTTCCTCGATCTACGGTGGCAATTTGCCTACCACACCTTGGGCCAAGAACAAGCAGGGACGTGGTCCAACCTGGTCCAATTCCTTGTTTGAGGACAACGCAGAATTCGGTCTCGGCATGCGTCTCGCGGTGAACAAGCACGCTCAACAGGCCTTGCTTCTCGTCGACAAGCTTGCTGACAAAATCGGCGCGGAACTTGTCGCTGCGATCAAGACCCAGGACCAAACGGAAGAAACCGGCATTTTCGCCCAACGCGAAAACGTCCTCAAGCTCCGCAAAGCCCTCGAAGGGGTAAAGAGCGACGACGTGACCCTGTTGCTCGACATCGCAGACTATCTGGTCAAAAAGTCTGTCTGGATCATGGGCGGTGACGGCTGGGCCTACGATATCGGCTACGGTGGTCTCGACCACGTTCTCGCTTCGGGCGAAAACGTGAACGTGCTCGTGCTCGATACCGAAGTTTATTCCAACACGGGTGGACAATCCTCCAAGTCCACCAACCTGGGTGCAGTGGCTCAGTTCGCCGCAGCCGGAAAGCGTGCTGGCAAAAAGGATCTCGGTCTGATTGCTATGGCTTACAAGAACGTATACGTCGGTTATGTTGCGATGGGCTCCAATAACGCACAAACGATCAAGACCTTCATTGAAGCCGAAAAGTACGATGGTCCGTCTTTGATCATTGCCTATAGCCCATGTATTGCCCACGGATTCGATTTGAGCGACATGCTCAACCACCAGGATCTCGCGGTCAAGTCCGGGTACTGGCAGCTGCTACGCTACAATCCATCCCTGGCTGCCGAAGGCAAAAATCCTCTGGTCATCGACGCCAAGGCTCCAAGCATCCCCGTGAAGGACTACATCTTCACCGAGAATCGCTATCGCCAGTTGCAACAGTCCAATCCGGACGTAGCCAACGCCCTTGCCGAGACTCTGCAGAAATCGATCAACGACCGTTGGGCCTTCTACGCCTATCAGGCTGCACAGGCCGGCTCCGCAACACCCGTTGAGGCCGCCAAGGTCTAATCCGTCACCCAAATTCCCAAAGCCCGTCGCATGAACTTGCGGCGGGCTTTCCTTTTGGGGTGAGGAGGATCACACAGGGGTTTTGTTTTCCCTTGGAACTAGGGTTCGCAGGGAGTAAATTCATTGCAAACAAACAAAAGAGGATTTGCCAATGAGCATAAAACTATTCCGCATCGCATCTGCAATTGCCACAATGGGCATGCTATTTTCGTGTTCCGAAACAGGCAGCCCAATGGCTCAGGACCTTTCCGTTGTTCCCTCTTCTTCCAGTGTATCTGATGCGTCCAGCTCTTCATTTGAATCGGGCACACCGAGCGCTCCGACTCCATCCGAAAGGACCTTGGCATACCAGGCTCCGCTGACGCCTGCCCAAATCTCTTCGGATCTCTCTGACATTGCCGCCCTAGGCAGCATGGATGCGCTTAACCTGGGTTCTCCCTCGGGCTTGGATGGCATGATGGCCTCCACGGGCACTCCGAACATGAACACCCTCCGGAAGACTGTGGCGCAGGCAACCTGTGAATCCATGGACTCTGACACAACCTTCACAGATGAATTCGGTGCAACCATTTCCGAAACAACCCGATTCAAGGATGACCAGGGCAATCCTTTTCAAATGTGCATGGAGTATGTTGCTGGCCAAGATTTTGAAACCATGATGGCCCAACTATACAACTCAATGGATGGGGTCCATTACTCCATTTTCACCTCTTCTGTCAGCACCGAAGCGAAGATGGAAATGAATATGATTGGATCCATGGATGTCACCCCAGATGCCAACGGTTTGGTGAAGACCGTTGCTACGCAAATGGAAGGTTCTACCAACGTGGAGATTCTCCAGCCCAAGGCGTTCAACATGTATGCCGACATCAAAATGTCCATGCTGATGGATATGAGCGCACTGGCTGCAGACACCACCGGTCAAGCCGATGCCTCCTCGACAATTACTGGCAGCATGAATATTCACTTTATGGATGGCCGTTACCAGTGCAACATGACCATTTCCCAAGCGGAAACATCTTCCAGCTGCGACTTGACCCACAATGGCGAAATCGTAGGCACTCTCGGTGAAGGGGTTGATGGCGAAATGGAAATCAAGGATGTTGACGGGAATATTGTCGAGCCTGCCGCTCTTTAAAAAACAAAATTGATATCAAGCCCGCGTCTTCTCTGACGCGGGTTTTCTATTTTCAGGCGATGCCAACTCCTCATCACAACCGAGAACAGAAAACCATCAGGGCCATGGTTGGGATCTATTGCCGGCAAAAGCACGCATCAAGGGATGTTCTTTGTCCGGAATGTGCCCACCTGATGAGTTACGCATCCAAGCGGCTCGAGCATTGCCCGCATGGGGAGAATAAACCAACCTGCGCGAAATGTCCGGTACACTGTTACAAACCCGACATGAGACAACAAGTGCGCAATGTGATGCGTTTCGCCGGCCCACGCATGCTTCTACGACATCCCTGGCTGACGCTGATGCATTTCTATGATGGGTGGAAATCGGAGAAAAGAATGAGGCGATGCTCAGTCAAGGACCAACCACCGAAAACGGAATAACTTCCCCGATCCCCATCTCCACCAGCTTGCCCGAAATATTGCCTTGGGCTTCGATCTGTCGGAGCCACTGGATGGGCTCGCCCGGTGGTTCGTCACTCAAATCAAAGGTTCCCCAATGACAAGGGAGAAGAACCTTGGCGCCCAGGTCCCGGAAGGCTTCCGAAGCCTCCAGAGGCGTCATGTGACTGGCCTTCATGATGTAATCAGGCCGGTAGGCTCCAATGGGCAGGATCGCAATATCCGGGGCGCCCATAATGCGGCGGATTTCTTTGAAATGAGGTCCATAGGAAGTGTCGCCGGAATAGTAAATGGTGACTCCGTCGATCCGAATCCAATAGCCACCCCAGAGCACTTCGTCCTGGTCGGCCAGGCCACGCCGGTGCCAGTGTTGAGCCGGCAGAAATACGACTTCCACATGCTTGGATGTCCGGAATTTTTGCCACCATCCAGCCTCCTGCGCAACCATATTCGGATTAGCATTTCGGATGATGTTTCCCATTTTCAGGGGAACCAATGCAGTGGTCCTAGATCCATCGAGAGCCGAGGCCACCTTGGTGTCAAGATGATCCAGGTGGCCATGCGACACCAGCAAATAATCCACATGGGGAATTTTGGATAAAAGGATAGGGGATGGAGATAATCGTTTATTAAACGGGAACGATTGCACCGGATCAATCAACAGCGAAATGGAATCACTTTGGATCAGCAGGGAGGAGTGCCCTAGCCAAACCACTCCCCTCATTTTCGCGATGGAGTCCGGAGTCAGGGACAAGTACCTAGGGCGAAAGGTGTCACTGGTTTTTATGGATTGATCCCCAAAATGGGAAAAGCCCCATTTCATGAGCTTCCAGAAGCCGGGCTGATCCCGTGGGGATTGGTTTTGGAAGCGATTGCCAATTTTGGGGTTCCCGGCGTAATCGGGGCGCACAAAGTCAAGCTGATCATTTTTATGATGGGTCACTGTCGTATCCGTAAAAGAAAAAGACACCGTGGCAAGCAGGATTACCCAGGGAACAATGCGTAGCATGGAGAAAAGATCCAATATGCAACCAAGCAGGTCAACAGGTCTTTCTAAATTGTCGACCAATGACGGAAGAATTGCGATTAAAACCCCTACTGATCACCGGTCTCCCCGGTGTGCCGGGGTGGAATCTGTTTCATTGGTTCCAGAAACGTTGGCCCGGGCTTGTTGTAGGCATTCGTCCCCCAGATAACCAAAAGGCCAATGTTCCCGGTTCGGTGGGAATTGATGCGCGAGACGGGCATCTGTTGGTCGACCTGTTTGAAAAGCATCAGTTTGGCGCAGTGATCGACGCCTCCGGCAATTGCGCTCTCAAGGCCTGCGAATGCGATCCGGCCCTCTCCGATTTGTTGAATTGCCAGTTTGGCGTCCATGTGGCGAAGCTCGCCCAGGAATATGGCTCGCGCTTGGTTCGCCTTTCTTCGGACCTTGTGTATTCCGGAGATGACAGCCACACCGCTCCTTACCGCGAAGAAGAAGAGCCAGACCCCGTTACTGAATATGGGAAGTCCATGATGAAGGCCGAGGTTTTGATCGGTGAAATCAAGCCCGATTGCCATATTTTGCGCATTCCACTCCCCATGGGCCTCACGCCCGGGGGACATGCAGGTGCGATCGACTGGATCGAATGGCGCTTCCGCAATGGACGGCCCGCCACCCTCTATTTCGACGAAAAGCGGAGCCCTATCCACAAAGACGATCTCGCAAAAGTGGTAGAATGGATTCTCCTGGAGGGTCCTATTCCGCCCGGTATTTACCACTGTGGTGGCCCGCGGGATGTAAGCCTTTATCAGATCGCCCAGATCATCAATGCCGTTGGCGGTTACGATCCGGGCCTCCTGGGCGGGTGCATGCGCATCGAGGCGGGCCCATTGCCTCCACGGGCGGGGGATGTGACCATCAGCTCCCAAAAGCTACTGCAATACATTCCAGCAGGCCTTATCCGCCCTTGGCCCATGGATTCCCGGCTGGTTCCTGACGGGGTGCAATGGCATCGCCTGGTCGACCGTTCCACCTGGGGTGGGGGACACCAGATTCATCCGCTTTTGATCGATGGAAAGTATATTGAGTAATCCATGCCAAAACTATCTCGAATGCCAAAATTTCCAAAATTACCCGTTTTTCCTCGGCCGCTCGTGATCGCCTATAAAATTGTCGATCGCATTTTCCGCATCATATTCCTTTTGTTAGCCACTTATGCCATTGTTTTCAGCATTGGAGTCACCTGGGGCGCTTGGAAGGCCTACAACTACGGCATGGAAATCCTCAATGAGGTCCGGGTCCTAGAGACCAAAAATCCCAAAATGAGCAAGTACATGGAGGCCCTGCAAGACAGTTCCCCCCGGCTTAAGATCCGCCATAAATTCGTGCCCCTCGACAGTATCAGCCCCTGGTTGCGCAAGGCTGTTATCGCCTCCGAAGACGCTGGCTTCTATTACCATCCTGGTTTCGATGTCAAAGCCATTGCAGATGCCATGGATGCCAACCGGACCCGTGGTAAAACTGTTTTTGGCGGGAGCACCATTACCCAGCAAATTTCGAAGAACTTGTTCCTCTCCAGCGAGCGTTCCTGGGAGCGCAAAGGAAAAGAGCTCGTTTATGCCCTTCTCATGGAAAAATACCTGGGCAAGGACCGCATCTTGGAATTGTACCTGAACTATGCTCAATGGGGCCAGGACATGTTTGGTTGCGAAGTGGCTTGTGAGCAGTATTTCAAAAAAACCTGCGCCAAAATTTCCATGGAAAACGCGATCAATCTTGCTGCTGTCCTTGCAAGCCCAGGCAAGCACCGTCCCGACATGATGAATTCCCAATTCATGGCCAAGCGCCGGGCTGTTATTTACGGCAACATGTTCGGACCAGACAGCTCCCGTGACTCCACCAAGTCTGATTCCACCAAGGTTACGGATTCCTTAGCCGTCGAAAGCGAAACGGAAACAGAAGAAGCGGAGTAACCGCGCGGAAATTTCAGAACCTTTATTCAGCTTCACGACTGTCCAAAACAATTGGCAAAAGGCCTTACAATTCATCCCCGGCACTCCACACAGTGGAAATGTGTCCGTAACGGGCAAGCCCGAACGGTCCCACCGAGGGATCACAGAATTCTGCTGAATGGTGCGGTGATGGCCGTTCCGGCCATGACAAATACAATCCCTAATCAAGTCAATCATGCCTACCGGCCAATATAGTGATTCAGCTTATTCTATGCTGAATACGTCCAGGTCGCGGTTTTTGCCCTTCAACTGAAAGGAGCCTTGAGGAGACGGAGTGTCTCCATTCAAGTGAGGCATTTTGCGCAAGAACGTTTCTGAAAAGAGCAAGTCCTTTTTGAGGATGTTGCATAGCGCCTGGATTCGGGCCGTCGTATTCAAAGCATCGCCATGATAGGCCATTTCAGAGCCGAAATTCCCCACTTCGGTTGCGACCACGTGGCCGACGTGGATCGCGGCTTTGAATTGCGGATAGGATCCGTATTTAGCGATAAAACTTTTTTGCGTTTTTTCGAAACAGGTAACCAGATCATGGTAGCAAGTAAGGGCCCGTGGATGTTTGCGGCACCCCTGCATGGTCCAGGATAGAATCACCCCGTCGCCGGCGTACTGGTAAATCTCTCCGCGATTTTCTTCGCAACAATTGGATACTAGACGGAAATAATCACGTAAAAAACTGCTATAGGCGAAATGCCCCAACTGCTCTGCCAGAGTGGTGGCGGATTTTAAGTCCAGGAACATGAATACCCGCTCCTCTTCGGTGGGGTCCTGGAATTTGCCCAACAAGGAATTGATCAGGACCCGCGAACCAAATTTCTTGTTCACGGAACGAAAGAAGGTAATCAAAAAGGCAGCAGCAAAGCAACTCGCAAAAAAGACCTGGAAATCAGTAATCACAATCAAAGAATGGATTTGGGCAAGGGTTGTCTGACTTATCATTTCAGGCAATGAACGGATGGCCCAAAGAAGGTACACCAAGCCCGAATTGACCAGAATCACACCGGTAAAAAAAGCCAGTCGCAGCAGAAACGTCGTAATCATGTGACGATGGAAGCGGTCGTCGCGCAGGACATAGACTTCGTAAACGCCATGTGACAATCCGCTCAGAACGGCAAACTGAAAGAGCCAGCCAAGAATGGGGAAAATATTATTGGTGTCCTCGAGTCCGACATAGCGGACAATGGCGAAGGATGCGCAAAAAATAATCCAGGCTCCCACATAGAATCCAATGGACTTTGCTTTGCGAATATTTACCCGGGAAAGCGCCATGAATCCTCAATGCAAAAATAGCGGAATACACCAAAGCAATAGAACAAAGAGAACTTCGGGCCCGACTTTTCCCATCAGAAGGAAAGCCCCCAACAGAAGAGTTAAAATTCCCAGAAAAAGGAAGAGCAGGTTCCGAACCAAGACATGACGCGGGTGGCGGTCTTCTTCTTCCGGGTCTGGCAGGGGCAGGTTCGTCATCTACCAAGCCAAATTAGCAACATTTTTAGATTATTTGCAACAAATGATCGGATTCTACCTGCATGTTCCCTTTTGCGCGAAAGTCTGCGCCTACTGTGATTTCGCGGTTCTCGCAGCACCTTTGCGGGTGCAGCGGCGATATGTGGAGCTTGCTCAACGCGAGGCTCAGATCCGTTGGAGTCGCGATGCCAAGAACCAAAGCATCCGTACGGTGTATTTAGGTGGGGGAACTCCCACGGAATTACAGGCCACCGATCTGGGGGGCCTTTTGGATGGAATGCGGGCCATTGGCCTTATTCCGCCTGGACTCGCCGAGTTTTCGGTGGAGTGCAATCCAGAAAACCTTACCGAAGACCGCCTAGCAACGCTTGCGGAAAATGGTGTGGACCGCTTTAGTCTGGGAGTCCAAACGCTCTCCCCCCGACTTCTTGAGGCAGTAGGCCGCAAGTCGGATCCGGATATTTCCCGGGCAGCGGTGGAGCGCCTAGTGAAAACGGGTTCGCGCGTTAGCTGTGACCTTATGTTTTCCCTTCCCGGGCAAAGCGTTTCCCAGTTTCTGGCAGATTTGGAGGAGCTGACGTCCATGGGAGTTGGGCACGCATCGTTTTATGGGCTGAGCGTTGAAGGCAATACCCTGCTGGGTCAGCAAGTGAGTCGTGGCGATGTGCTGGCTCCCGATGATTTGTATGCTGACTTTTATCGCCAGGGCGTCGCAAGCCTTGAATCCAAGGGAATATTTCGCTACGAAGTCTCCAATTTTTCCCGCCCCGGGCAAGAAGGTATCCATAATCGAAGCTACTGGGAACGCCGGGAATATTTGGGAATTGGGCCGGGCGCACACTCTTTCCTAGGCGGTGTTCGCATGGGAGCCCCGAAGGCGTTTTCGCGTTGGGCCAGCTGGGTCGAGGAGGGTTGTCCGATTGCGGGGATGTCACTGGATCCCATTGGGCCCGCCGAGGCGCGGGTAGAAGCGATTTGGCTTGGTCTGAGGCAATCCGCCGGGTTGGATCTGCTGGCGTTCGAAGAGGAGTTCTCGAAGGGCTTGGATCCAAAGCGCTGGCGCGAGTTTGAATTGGCGGACCAAGTCCGCATCCAGGACGGCCGGCTCCAGATCACCGGAGAAGGCTTTTGCTGGATCGACCGAATCGTCCAAACGCTTTTGAGCTAGTGTTGTGGAATACTCCATGTTGGAATGCTTATTCCCCTCCATTATTTGAGCTTTTTTACCGGTATCCTATTCTAGAATATATTATTCCTTATTGGTCTATGCACTTGAAGTCCTAAACAGGCTTTTTGGGCAAATTATAAGCACTTTTACTGCATTTGATTTCCTTAAGGAAGGTTCGTGAATTTTTGCCTTGCATCTCAAAAAACTAACGGTACATTGAGAGACAGAGTAGCATCTCTGGTTTCCCTAGGGGTAGGGGGATCTGTGGGTGTTGCGGGGGATGTTTCCATGGGTCGCTTTATTGCTTACCTATGTCAGGTTTTGTTGTTTTTATGTGTGACCGGCGCGGTTGCCCAGTCTGTCGACACCATCCGGGTCGGCTCTCTCTATCAGATTGGGGTGATGGTCCAGGATCCAGCGGATGTGATTCCGCCTTTGGATCCCCTCTTCAATGCTCCTTTTTCTTTGCATTTTCAGAAGGGCGCTCAGCCAGCGGATACCTCCACCTTTAAGTTGTGGAGTCTCAAAAATTCTGCCAAAAAATTTGCTTCTGGCGATACCTTTACCACGCCCATCGATTCCGCGCATCCGGATACCTGTTATGCGTCCTGCGCACCGGGTCTGCGATATTTCTTCCTTGCGTCCTTGGATTCAGGGCTGATCACATTCTCCATTCAGGAGGGAAGCATGCCCTCTTCACCCTTTAAACGGCTGCTGTTTTATTTTCCTCAATTCCGCTTCTATACGGCCGGAGGCACCGAAATCACGGCCACCACCACGCTAAGTTCGGAAACCGGAGAATACACGAAAATTGTGGTCAAAGCCTTCAAGCCGGACGGATCCTTGGATTCCACATTGAGCAGTCCTGCGAATTCCTATCGGCAAAAACTAAGACCCATTGTTCCAGCAGGTTCGGGACTCGAATTTTTCAGCGTGGACACATCAGGCCAATTAGGCAACGAAATTGACAGCGTGATTATCGATCACGGTCAAAGTAGTTTCTACGTAAAGTCATCCACCCCTTTAAACGGGTCTTCCTTTGGATTTGACTATGTTCTGTACTCCCAGGTTTCGGCCTACCGCCCCATGGATACGGTGAGCTTCCCCGGAAAACTGACCGTGAACTATGGCGACGCGCCTTCTATGGATTCCGCAGCCATTTACGATGAGGATGGCGATGGACTCGGTGACCGGGTTACCGCATGGTTTAATTCCGCACTGGATAGCGTTCCTCGCAACCTGGTCATGAGCTGGCCCAAGGACAGCGCGATGGGTCCTGCATCGACCCAGGGCGGGTCTTTGGTATGGAGTGCAGGCGCAACCCAAATCGAGGCGACGGTCGATGAAAAAGCCACTCCTGCAGGCAGCGTGGCCGAAGGTGATTTTGGCGTAACCGTGATTGGAAAATCCGGAAATTTCGTACAAACTTCCGCAGAAATAAAAGACCGGATTGGTCCGGTTATCCTAGCGGTGACCATACTCCCAGGACGAAACGGCGAACAGGACACCTTGGTGGTGCGCTTCAACAAAGAGCTGGATTCAAGCTTCACCGCCGGGGACGCCTTCCTAGTAGACGGAGATTTGGTGCACGTCACAGGGCAAAAAGTAAGCGACAGAACCTGGCGCTATGTCCTGGATGAAGACGGGTCCGCCTTGACCGATGCGGGCGATTCCATTTGGATCGCGGTTGCTGGGGGAATCAAAGCCTGGGATGGCAATGATCCCAATGCAAACAACCGTCCGGCAGTGATCCGCAACGCAGGATCCTTGCCTCCGCTGAGCCAGGATGGCAACGGCTTCTACGACTCCGACCGCGATGGCCGACTGGACAGCATCTCCATTGAATTCACGGAGGCCCTTTCGCCCGACCAGCTGGATTCCATCGACTTCCGCTTTGTGTGGAAAGACACTCTGGGCAACCCCATAGAACTTCACCCTGACCCATCCCAGCTGGTGCTCGATCCCCTGAATCCCAAACGCGTCATTTGGAAATTGAATGCGGATAGCCTTGCCATTATGCCCTACCTGACTTCCATTACCGATGCGGATTATGGATATGGGAACATCATCAATCGCTGGGATGTGAATGGCGAAATTTTAGTGGATACCATTCCCATATCCATGCGCGACCGTATGGCCCCCGTTCTGGTCACAGCCAATCTATGGCCTGTTTCCACCACTGCGAAAAAAGGCGATTCCCTGATGATCCGTTTTTCGGAGCCAGTCGACACGGCTTCATTGGCCACTTTGGATTTCCTGCAATTCTTGGTGACCGGCCTCTCCCAGGACGACCTGGGCAAGGCGACTCCTTTCTGGAGCGATTCGGGACGGGTTCTGGGCATTCGCCTGGCCACCAAGGTACCGCTGAAATTGCGTCCTGATCCGGGCGACTCCTTGCGTATTCTTGCCATGGAGGGTGGAATTCAGGATACCATGGGGAATGTATTTACCGGAACGGGGAAAAGTATTTTATTGGAAGGGGATGCCCGCGTCCTCTCGGAAACCCTTTTCAGCGCAGGGGTAAAAGCTCGTGCGGAAATCGGAAAAGATGTTCCTGTTTTTGCAAGTGGCCGTCACCAAGGGGAGCCCATGCCCATCAGTGCTGACTTTTGGGAAGGTGACGCACAGGTTTCGGATTTGCCCGCCGGAAGTCTTGGGATATTGCTGGACGTGGCCCAATCCACCATCGGCGAAAAAGATTCCATTGATTCAAGCGTGGCCCTGGATTATTCCAAAATTGGTATGAAATGGCAGTTGGATGTATTCACCAACATCGGTGGATTTGTAGCCACCTCGAGTGGCGTGATTCATTGCGACGACCCCGGTTTTGAGGGGAATTGTTTTGCCAATCGCAAGCAAGTGTATATTGCCTGGAATCTTCTGTCGCAAGAAGGTCGCAAGGCTGGTTTTGGGGTCTATGTGGCCCAGTTGAATATTCGTGTTTATGGCCACAAGCCATATCAAATCGTCAAACAGTATAATTGGGGCGTGGGACCTTGCCGCACAGGCGGTGACAAGTTCCTTTGCCGGAATTAGGACTCGGGAGATAGACTATGAAAACGATTCATGGACTTCTAGTTGCTACGGCTGTGCTCCTTGGAGCTGCTAGTGCACTTGCCCAGGATGTCTGGAACCCTGCAACGGGTGTATACATCATGCAAAAAGGTGATCTCTATCAAGGAGATACCACCAAAGGTGACCTATTTTATACTCTTTACGGGACGGTTCCCAACCAAGTGAAGCGGGTTACCTTCCGCTATAATGGGCTGGGGTATTTCCGTTTGGAAAACAAGACCATTGTCGCAACAACTACCGGCGCGGATGGAGTCATTCATCACCCGGATGGGGACCTGCTGATCGGTGCCCAGGGTAAAAATGTACATAAGGTCAATAAAACGACCGGCACCGTGGTTACCACAGTAACCGATTCGACGGGCAAAGCCGGGCAGGACGGAATTTACCATTTAATGATGGATCCTAGCAACAATATTTTGTGGGCTGCAGGCATTCCCGGTCAATTGTTTCAGTTCTCCACCACGGATGTCCAGCCCAATCATCTGGGTTCGGGTGCGTTTGTACAATTAAAGGGAGATGATCTGAAGGTGGCAACGCTGGCTTGGGACGAAAATGGGCAAACCTTCTATACCTCGTCCTATTCGGGGGGAGTGGGTAGTTTTGGAACCATCGACATGACCACAAAGACGACTAAAAGGTTGTATTCGAACCTTTCCGGTGCACATGGAATGGCCTATGACGAGTATTCTAAAACCATTCTGATCTTTGGAAGTTCCCGAGTAGTGCAGATCGATCCGATCAGTCGAAGCATTATTGCCACTCTGGATTTCAACACGTTGTTTAGCTCCTCCATGGGAGGCAAGAGCTTTCAGTTTGACCAGGGAACAACGGATGGGCTTGGACATGTCTATGTAGCCGACAACAATGGCTATCTGGCTTTCATCGATTTCACTTCAAATTCAAACAAACGAATTGACAATAATTGTCTGATCCATGTTCAATATTTGGATGCAACCTTGGATGATGTGGCGCCCCTTTCCGGAGCCGGCTCCGAACGCAAGAAAACGGTGACGTCTTCTGGGTCAGGATTCTCCAGTTCTAGCATTTCCTCTAGCTCCAATCAAATTGTCAGTTCCAGTTCTGCCGGAACATCCAGCAATATTGGCTCCAGTGGTACAACCTCCAGTGAATCGGGTTCCAGTGATGCAGGTTCAAGTGGTGCGGGTTCCAGTGGGACCACATCGAGTGGCACAGCCTCAAGTGGCTCCACATCCAGCGGCGCAACCTCCAGCGGTGCAACCTCCAGTGGGGGTACTTCGAGCGGGACTACATCAAGTGGTGCAGGTTCCAGTGGCACGGGCTCTAGTGGTGGCACATCTAGTAATGGGGGATCCAGTGGGGCGACTTCCAGCGGTGGCACATCCAGCGATGGAGGTTCTAGCGGGGCAACATCTAGTGGTGGCACATCTAGTGATGGGGGTTCTAGTGGCGCGACTTCCAGCGGTGGTACTTCTAGCGATGGGGGTTCCAGTGGCGCGACTTCCAGCGGAGGTACTTCTAGCGATGGGGGTTCCAGTGGCGCAACTTCCAGCGGAGGTACTTCTAGCGATGCGGGTTCCAGCGGTGGAGGCACCAGTGGCGGTGGCACATCGGTGCCTGCAGGCTCGAGTGGTGGAGGCACCAGTGGCGGTGGCACATCGGTCCCTGCAGGCTCGAGTAGTGGTGGCACCAGTGGTAGCGGAACTGCGATTCCCCCCTGGGCAGACCCCGATTGCTGGCCCAATTGTTGGGATACGGAGGGCAATCCCATTCCCGATGATTCCACAGTGGACAACTACCCAGACCTCGATAAGCGCAAGGTTGCGGATTCCGTGGTCACATCTGGCTCCGTTCTGGTGCCCGTTCTTCCAGGTGATTTAGTCGATCCAGACAGCGTAATTATCGTTGGTGGAAACCGCTACAAAAAATCAAGCAATGCCGGTTCCGTGGTGGTTGGATTTGGGCCGGGCTATGGCTCCACCGGGGTCCGGGATTCCATGCCGATCGGTGCTGTGCTCTCCATCGCAATCGACATCAACAAGCTGAAGAGCTTCTTTGGATTGAACGCCGGTGACAGCCTGAAAATCAACGGAAGCCAAGGTCTTCAATTTGTCAATCCCACCAAGGGCGGAGCACCTGGGGATAGTGTATTTGTGACCCTCGATGGCTCCACAGGAAATGTGTGGGTGGTTGCGGATTCTGCAGTGAATGGTGGATATATCACATTTGTTGGGCCCAATGGTAAGGTTTTGCGCTACGACGGGGTGAACTTTTATGATCCGATTCCGTTCCCTGAAGTGGGCTTGCTGAAGGACTCCAATGGCGACCAGAAAAAGGATTTGATCGAAGTGGTCCTTGACCGGAGCCTGGATACCCTATATCAAGTGGATTCCGTGCAAATTCTTTTCAATGGCGACACCTTGACTTTGGATTCAAGCCATATTCACTTCAACGGTGACCGCGACCGCATATTTGTGGATGTGGAAGGAACAGGCCTTGAAACATATACTGTGCAGACACAGGATGTCCTGAAAACCTTCTTCTCAGATGGAGGGACTGTATTCGAACGCACCATGCCACTACGGAATGTGATGCAAGGTATTATCGCCAGGGCCGTAGTGATCCATTCGCTCTCCGGCGTGGATAGCCTATTTGTGGAATTCAATATTGATATTTCCACGAATGATCTCGCTCATAAGAATACCCTAATTCTTCTGAACGGAAACGAAATCAATGTGAGCGTTGCCCGTCAACCCGGCAAGCGTATAGTGATTTTGGAATCCGATTCCATGGGCAACTTCTCGGGATTGGATTCAATTCAACTTCATGAGCTTGCGGCATTTGAGAGTCTTGAATATCTGGTTGAGGAAGAATTTGGCCGAAAGGTTCCGGTCGAAGTCATCAATAGGCTTCCTGCCATGGCCACCGGCAGTGGCTATTTCGACTCGGATGGGGATGGAGTCATGGACAGCGTGGTGTTCCATTTTGATGGGGCCGTCACTCCCGAGCAGCTAGCGATGATGAACTTCACCATCCCTTGGTACAGCTTCCGTAACCGGCAGATTCAGTTAATGCCCCAGCCAGAAGAACTGGTCATCGACCCCGTTGATCCCTCCGTGGTGAGCTGGAAGGTTCGCTCCAATGTCGCGCTGAGAAGCGGTCTGACGAGTCTCTCTGCAGGACTTCCTTCCACCGATATCTTCATCGAATATCCCATATTCGAGTCCTATTTCACGGAGCACAGATCCTTCCCCTTGCTGGACCTGATGTCGCCAGCAATTACCGAAGCCAAGCTCAGTTTCTCGCAAGAAGGTGATACTCTGGCTCTCCAATTCAGCGAAGTTGTGGACTTCGAGAAAATCACCCGCAAGGACATTTTCAAATACATTCATGGCGGAGACACTTTGATTCTGCGGCCCCAGGAAGTCATCTGGAGCAACGATGGGCTTTCTGCGAAAGTCGTGATGTGGCATGGGCAATTGGACCCCATGATTCCGGGTGACTTGGTTCTGATGCGGGGCGACGGCGTGACAGGTGGAATGGTGATCGACGGTCTCGACAATGTCCCGCTGGGTGATTCTAAAGGAGTCTTAGTCCAGGGTGGCTTGAACCAACTGGTGCAGAGCTCCAATATGGGCACATTGTCCTTGGCACGCATGGACAGCCTGGCGAAGCTTGGTGCCATGTCGGTGCAGTTCATGGACCAGACCGTGCGCACCAATGACCTACGGGAAAAAGGCAAGGTGGGACAGTTGATCGAGCTGGGTCAGCGCTTCTTGCCTCAGTTGGTAGAGCAGTCCGGAGTTAATAAGGACTCCTTGGATCCAAAGGATGTCAGCATCTCCGTTTCCACTTATTACTTTGACAACTTGGGTCAATATGTTACAGATACTATTATTGTAGTGAACTGCAATCACCCGGCTTTTGGTGGAAATTGTCTGGATACAGACAAGAAACTATTTATCGACTGGAACTTCAAGGATGCCCGTGGGCGTTTTGTTGGATCAGGAATCTATGTAGCGAATTTCTCTCTTTTTGTCCGCTATAACACTAGCGCCAATGGGAGACCGGTAGTGATCAAAGAAGAAACCATTGAAAAAGTCGGAGTTCGACGTTCAAAGTGAGGCATATGAATCGTGTTGTATTGGTAATTGATGACGAACAAGGCAATCGAAAGGCCGTAGCCCGTCTGCTTTTGGATATTTGCAGTCAGGTGGTTGAAGCCGAAAATGGCTTGGATGCATTGGAAAAAATTCAAGCAGGGCTTCTGCCTGATTTGATCATCTTGGACTTGGTCATGCCTAAGATGGATGGATTAACCTTCCTGCGCAAAATCGGGGAAGAATCCCTTTCCGCCGCTCCGGTAGTGGTCTGTAGCGCAAATGCCGAAATCCACCGAGCCGTTGAGGCCATGAAGCTCGGTGCTGTGGACTACATCGAAAAGCCTATCGAGCCCGAAGTGTTTCGTCGTCGAGTCCAGAACCTATTGGATCGACAGGATCTGCGCAAGCAAAATGACCTGTTGCAAAAGCAATTGCGGGATAACGCCCAGCGTCGCTTTTTGGGCAATTCAGCTTCCGTTAAAAACGCACTCATGTCCATCGAGCGCCTGGCCAATAGCGCATCCACCGTACTCATCCACGGTGAGTCAGGTACGGGAAAAGAACTGGTGGCACATTCCCTGCATGATTTTGGCGAAAGAGCGCAGGCTCCCTTTGTGGTCATCGATTGTGCGGCCATTCACAGCAACACCATTGAAAGTGAACTTTTTGGTCATGAACGTGGCGCCTACACTGGCGCTGGACAGAAGCACGAAGGCCTTCTGCTGGCGGCAGGGAAGGGCACAGTGTTCTTCGACGAAGTTGGGGAACTGCCTCTGGACATGCAGGCGAAATTACTCCGCGTTCTTCAGGAACGTCAAGTCCGCACCTTGGGTTCCACCTTCTATCGGCCCCTTTCCGCAAGGATTCTGGCGGCCACCAACCGGGATTTGCGCGAGGAAGTCCGAGCAGGCCGCTTCCGCGAAGATCTTTATTATCGCCTAGGAATTATCCAATTACGCATTCCTCCTCTCCGGGAGCGCAAGGAAGATATTGATCTTCTGGTGACTCATTTTCTCAATAAATATGCGGCGGAATATGGGACCCATGAAATGACGCGCGAAGCCATGGATGTTTTGAACGCCTACGATTGGCCCGGGAACGTTCGACAACTGGAAAACGCTGTGCACCACGCACTCGCCATGGCACCCCCGGAAGCAGAAGAGCTGGATGTGGAATCGCTTCCCCATGAAGTGAAGTCCTTAGATGTGCCTACAATCATAGCTCCAGCAGTCGTGGCGGCTCCGTCACCTTTGCTGAGCATGCGCCAAATGGAGCATCAGGCGATTCAGCGGGCCCTTGAGTTCACCGGAAGCAACCGTCGCCAGGCTGCAGAGATCCTTGGAATCGGTGAAGCAACGCTGTACCGGAAAATCAAGGAGTTCGGGCTGTAGAGCCACAGCAAAAATCGATGGTTTTGCGGACCACAAAGCCCTTTTTGCGCAGGCGCTGGTAGTTGTCCGCAGCATCCATAACAATGTCGTACCCACCCAGGGCACGGCATTCCAGTTGATCAAAGACAAAGCGGATCAGGTTGAAATCCTTGCGCCGTGAAATCCCCTGGAGAATCTCGGCCAGCACTAGGTCCCCGAGAATGAGTTCGTCGTGGGCTTTGGCCTGGGCGAGAAGTTCCACATGGGGAAGGGGTGAATCCCGCAGAAAGTCAATCCAAACGGATGAATCGGCAATGATCATTTATGCGGCCTTGCGATGACCCTTAGCGACCACGGAGCGACGTCGTGGCTCATGCAATAGTGGGAGGGGTTTGTTGGTTCGCATTTCTTCCAGGTTTCCTTCCCATTGGATTGCTCCTCGGAGCAAGTCGATACACTCCTGGCCTTTGGTTTTTACCAGCATGCGGAGCCCTGCTTCCACCAGGTTCTTTTTGACTTGGATCCCGGAACACTTCATGGCCTGGGCCAGCAATTCGTCGTCGATTTCGATGTTTGTACGCATAATCATCTCCTTAATGTGTATGATTTACATTTTTATACACACAAAAACAAGTCGATTTGTGCGTGATGACCTGGGCAAAAGGAATTACAGAGTGTTTTGTCGATCTTCTAGTCGGTGTGGATCTGCTTCAGTTCCAATGAATCGAGACGCTGGAACACCTGTGCGTTGGTCAAAAGGAACCTCTCGGAGTTGCGTCTCACTTGTTCGTTAAGGCGCTTGGTTTCGACCCCATACATCTCTGCCAGGGCCTCGTCCAACATCACTTGTACACCCCGGATCGTGTAGATGCTGTTCTGGGTGTCCTTGTCTTTGATTACGACGCTGTTGCCCATTGTGCCGCCTTTTTTGAGATCACAATCTGTGACTTCAAGATTAGCGTTTCCTCTGCCATGTTTTTCACAATCCAAAAAATACTTTCACCGTTCCGTTCCCAAGGCTGCCTCGGGCCGCCTCGTTGCCAGCGGTGCCTACATTGGCGCTTTCCAGTTGACCACCGTACCCACGGCCCTGATGAACGACGACATGGAAAAGGACGCCAATGGCAAGGTCACCCGGATGCCCAAATTCAGCATGGGTCACCAGACGAAATCAGTGGAGGGAACCCCACAAGTCTTCGGTCTCATGCGCAGTCGTTGAGGACAACCGTTCCGCTTCGTTGCTCGGGGCCGCACTGAGCGACGGCGCGGGGCGTAACAGATCCTTGAATCTTCTTGGATCTGGGGGGGGATGGGGGATAAATGGGGGGGGGCAGTACGGTTTCCTACGATTGATTCCAGCACAAAGGAAATGCAATATTCTTTGGTTGATAAACCAGGGTGTCGTAGCAACCAGATAATGATCCACCTCGCCTAGCGAAATAGGTTGACACTCCAAAATGGGTTTCCATTGGAGTGCACGAATGGAAAAGAAAGGAACGAAGAAGCGGACGCAAGGCAAGTCCGAGAAGGCTAGTGGCAAGGGCAAGCGTTACGACAGGAACTTCCGCGAGAAGATTGTGCGGATGCATGTCGACGACAAGATTCCCATAGATCTTCTCCACGCCGAGGTTGGCGTCTCCAGAGGAACGCTCCGCGAATGGGTGACACGCTACAAGGAATCAGGCCCCGCAGGGCTTGAACCACACGCACATCCTGGACCCGGCCCCAGGCTGCCCTCAGCCGTGGCAGAGAAAATCATTGAAATCAAGACCGAAAATCCCACATTCGGGATACGGCGCATCGGCAATGTGCTGGGCCGCTGGTTCGGGCTACCAGGAAGCCGCGAGACGGTGAGGCTTGTGCTGAAGGACGAAGGCCTATCCACGCCACCAAAGAAGGGACGCCAGCACAACCCGTCGAAGCCCAGGTTCTTTGAGCGTGCGACGCCCAACCAGATGTGGCAGACGGACATCATGAGCTTCCGCATGGGCGGAAAGCAGGTCTACCTGATCGGCTTTATGGATGACTACAGTCGATATATTGTAGGCCTTGGCCTGTATGCCTCGCAGACCGCGGAGCATGTGCTCGAGGTATACAGAAAGGCTTGCGGAGAGTACGGAGTGCCGAAGGAAATGCTCACCGACAACGGCCGGCAGTACACGAACTGGCGCGGAAAAACAAAGTTCGAGACAGAGCTTTCGAAGGACAAGGTGAAGCACATCAAGTCCCAGCCGCACCATCCCCAGACGCTCGGGAAAATCGAAAGGTTCTGGAAGACTATCCTTGAGGAATACCTTGCGCGGGCGCAGTTCGATAGCTTCGAGAACGCCCGCGACCGCATTGCGATGTGGACGAAGCACTACAACCACCGCAGGCCCCACCAGGGCATCGAGGGCGTGTGCCCGGCAGACCGTTACTACGAGGTCGCGGGCGAAGTCCGCAAGGTGATCGAACGGCAGATCGAGGAGAACGTGCTTGAACTCGCCCTCCGGGGAAAGCCCCGCGAACCCTTCTACCTCGTGGGACGGATGGAGGGCCAGTCCGTAGTCCTGCAGGCCGAGAAGGGCAAGCTGAAGCTGAGCGTTGGGGGCGA
>CAIRAY010000101.1 GCA_903876665.1 uncultured Fibrobacterota bacterium
CAATCCAGTCTTCGACAAAGTAATGCTTTCGAGTTTCAAAACCAACTTGACCATGGATGTAACGGATGCGCTGGAGTGTTGCAAAAACACTATCTTGATGCGTTGCCTTAGCCAAGGCCATCACATGTTCAATATAGGTGACGCAGTCGAATCGAGTCAAATCCATCATAGGTTTAGGTTCAATTGAAGCAGACGCGCCTTCACCTGTTGGACCTAGGAAATAAGGTCTTCCCATGAGTTTCTTTGAGAAATACTGGAAGCGATTTTGTAGCCCTTGGACTCTTTCGCCTTCTTTCCAAAGCCTGCGCGATTCTGGAATGGAAAGGGATTCTTGGTTGTAAGTGCTCGTAATCCAAGACCAAATAGAGTCGACCAGAATACGAGCCTTAACATCATCGCCCTTATAATTATTTAAATACAAAGTCACGGCAACAGAATCTCCATTATTCGTACCGATGTATCCTGCTAGGCTTTGTACTCCTGAAATGAATCCTGTTTTGAAACGGACTTGATTGGTAAATTCGATGTTGTATGGTTTGTATGCATTTGAACGGACATATCCAATGCTTGCAAATGAATTTGCATATAAATTACCTTTGTGATGTCTTGTCATGCGCGACAGTAAAAGACTTGTTGCTAGAGGTTTGACTCGATTGTCAGGAGAAAGACCGCTACCATCCACCAGTACGAAATCTTCGGGAGAAATACTCATTTTACGAAGGAAAGCTTGTTCTGCAAGGATACCCCCTTCAGGGGTTCCTGATTGGAATACATAGGCACCTAAATTACGAAGAATCATTTCTGATTGCATATTTTGTGTGCGTTGATTGACTTCAGCAAGTGTTTTGGGCAAGGGAATGGAATGGAAACGAAATTGTTGTTCCTTATTGCTTGGTGCGGTTGTTGTGTCTTCGATCCAAATGATTTGACGCTGTGTAAGCGCTGTGCGTAAAGCCGCTAGAAAATAGCGTGCAGGATTACGGACTGGAATCAGTAATTGCGATCCTACGGATTGAATTCCCAAAGTACCAGAAACTGTAATGCGGTTTGCCTGAGCATCTACATTTGTAGAAATATTCACGGTACTTTCTGTGTTGGTGACAGCCTTGTTGATCACCTGGATATAGCCGACATCAGGTATCATTTGGATGCATGCTGAGTCCCCCGCTTTCTTTCCTGGGAGAACATTGAGGAGATATACGTTATCATTAAAAGACAGAGCCGCAATTTCTGCTCCATACCAAGAGTCAAATGCGTAACTGGGCCAACTTTGAGGCCTGCGTTTTCCTGGGTAAAATGATGTATCAGCAATGATATTTCCTCGAATGGTATCAATGCCCATACCTTTGATGCTATCGGCCATGGCCAGAGGAATGGCGAGTGGATTGTCAAAAGAGTGCGCAGACAAATTGGGGTCTCCACCACCAATTACCTGAAGGACTCCAGTGAAACTTCGCCCCATTTTCTTACCGCTCAATACGAGCCTGGTTTCGGGGCTCCAGTCGATTGGCATCGTATCTAGTGCAGCTGCTGAAACGAGCTTTTTCAGTGTCGATGAAGGGATAAACCAACTATCCGCTGCGATTTGGTGCAAG
>CAIRAY010000102.1 GCA_903876665.1 uncultured Fibrobacterota bacterium
CCCGTAGCCGTCACACGCCCCGGCACACCCTGGGAGGATCGGAGAACGAGGACGAACAACGCCGGCAGGCGTACCCGTAGCCGTCACACGCCCCGGCACACCCTGGGAGGATCGGAGAAAAATGACGGGCGGCTGTAAGCCGGGTTCTGTACCCTTTTGGAGTGATGACCATCTCTCTCGAACTATTGTTGCCAATAGCCTCTAGCAACCTACCCGGAATCCATCTCGGCGGGCCGCCGACGCTTCTTGCGAAGCGAATCCCTGCTTGGTCTTGCACCAGATGGGGTTTACCGTGCCATTCCTGTCACCAGGAATGCGGTGAGCTCTTACCTCGCCGTTTCACCCTTACCGACCCTTGCGGGCAGGCGGTTTATTTTCTGTGGCACTTTCCACCAGTTACCTGGTCTGGCCGTTAGCCAGCATCTCGCCCTATGGTGCCCGGACTTTCCTCTGTTCCCGAAAGAACAGCGGCCATCCGCCGCGCCGTCATAAATCCAATGATAGCTTATTGATTCCCTGGATTACAAGCCAAGCTGTTTACGGACCCGGATGACCACCTGGAGGGTGTCGCAGAACACCTCATCGGGAGAATTCATACCGTTGATATGGCTGATTTTTTCGCTTGGATAATAATCCAAAACGGCAGCGGTCTTGGCTTTGTACTCGGCAATGCGGTTGCGGATGACGGATTCATTCATGTCATCCTTGCGACCTTCAATTTTGGCTCGTCCGGAGAGACGCTCGACAATCACATCTTCGTCCGGAATATCCAGAACGAGAAGATGACAAACATTCACCACATCGCCAATGAGTGCGGCTTGGGCTGCGGTGCGGGGAATCCCGTCCAGCAAAAGAATCTCTTTGTGCGGATCAAAGGAATGAGAATACTCCAAGCCCTTCAAGTAGGAACCAAAAATTCGGATGGAAATTTCATCGGGTAGCAGCTCCCCCCTCGAGGCGTATTGCTGAAAGATGATTCCGTTTTCGCTGGTGGGAGGCATGCTACGGAAAAGCTCGCCCGTCGAAATGTGCTTGAGTTTGGAGATGTAGGATAGCTTGGAGCCCACGGTGCCTTTTCCGCAACCAGGGGGACCAAAAATCAAAAAGGCATTGTAATTTTGCACAGTGGCCATGGGGAGACTCCAAAAACTTTTCCTCAAAATAAACTTACTTTGGAAAAAACGGGAAAATAATGTCCATGCAAGCCGGTAATTTACATCCCAATGACAGTTGGCCATTGTGCCTTGCCCCAATCCCCGTGGTGAATGCCAGGGTTTATCTAGCCCAGGGGGTGCTGTGTGGAGCTTGGAAAGTCCGGGAATCAGCTCTGACCTTCCGTTCCGAAGTGGGTCTGGATGGCGGTCCCTGCTGGCATGATTCCTGCGTCGAGATTTTTGTCCGGAGTCTTGATGGGTCGGGGAACTACTGCAATTTCGAGTTTACCCCACAAGGATTCTGCTTGGCAGCCAGGGGTCCGGATCGAAACCATCGCCTAGAATTGAGTGCGGGAGAATATGCAAGGATCGTGCGGAATCCGCAGGGGCCGGTGGTTCGCAATGCAAATGTCGAATGGTCCCTGCAGATCGAAATTCCCCTGGATTTACTTGGCCTTGACGCGTTTAGCACGATTGATCCCGGGGCTCTGGTGGGAAATATTTACAAGTGTGGAGACAAAACTCAGGCTCCCCATTGGCTAAGTGCATTTCCCATCGACACCCCGAAACCTGATTTTCATCGTCCGGAATTTTTTCAGGCTCTGATTTCCTGAGAAATTTAGCCCAGGCGACGGCGTTTCATTTCCAGGCGGATTTTTTGGATAAATCCGGGACCAAAAAAGAGCAGATAGTTCATTGATGCAATCAAGACGTAGAGCCTGTAGGCCCAGTCTCCCACGAGTAGCGGGATTAAAATCATCAACGTTGCAGAAAATAATGCGACCCATTTGATTTTTACGGGTAGCACCAGGAGTATGGAAATCTCGTAATCGGGTATGAGGGTGGCGAGCGCAAAGAAGAAAGTGGTTTCAATAAAAAGAAAGCTTTCCACCGGTACTTTGAAAACTAGGGAGGCCACCACGGCTCCAACCCAGGCGATCAGGAAGTAAACCGTCAGCTTGAAGTCGCCCCACGCCCTTCCCAGGGAGCCGAAGACAAAATACAGGAACCAGAGCACGAAAATCATCCAAATATCATTTGAGAGGGGTATTGTCAAAAAAGTAACAACCCGCCAAATTTCGCCAGCAAGGACGGCCTGCGGGTTGAGTTCCAATAGGCGCTTCCAGGAATCGGCGGCATAGGGATCTGACCCGGACTTTATCCAAAGGAAAACAAAGCCCATGGCCTGCAGGGCGATGAGGAAGATTCCTAGATTGGGTATAGCAATCCAGTGGAAGCGTTTTTCAGCCCTTTCAAGCCATTTTGGCGGTAATATCACTTTTTCTCCAGATGTCTGGACGCAAAGATACGAAATTTAAGATCATATACTGAATCAACGAAATATCGGAGACTTTCTACCATGCTTTCCCAAAGACTCGAAGCCATCGGAATTCATCTTCCGCCCCCACCCAAGCCAGTTGCTGCCTACATTCCCGCTGTTCGGGTGGGCTCCACCATTTATGTTTCGGGGCAGTTACCCTTGAGTGACGGGCAACTACTTTTTACAGGATCTGTTCCCACGGAAGTTTCGGTAGAACACGCCCAAATGGCTGCCAGGCAATGCTTGTTGAATGGCATCGCAGCGGCCGGCTCCGTTTCCGGGGGAATCGAAAAACTCGGGCGTCTGATCCAGATTAACGGATTTGTTCAGTCCGAAAAGGGATTTTCCATGCATCCCCAGGTGATCAATGGAGCCTCCGAGCTTGCCCTGGAACTTATGGGAGACGCAGGAAAACACGCGAGAATTGCGGTAGGTGTTTCTTCCCTCCCGCTCAACGCTCCTGTTGAGATCAGTTTTATTTTCGAGATGGCTCCAGAAAAGAAATAACGTAGGGTCAAAAAAAATCCCGGGCACTTTGCCCGGGATTTTTTTGCTTATAAGTGTTCTTCTTAGAAGGTGATGACGGTTTCCGCTACGAAATTGGAGGCTGGAACCAGCTTACCATTTTCATCGCGAGAGAACGTGGTAAAGTTACCCATGATTACCGTCATGCCACCACCCAGGTTGAATCCGACCCGGTAGCCGTATGTGGTATAAATGGAGCGCTCAAAGAAATCATCCCCATCCGTATAGAGGTGTTCTTTATTGTAAAAGGCTTCAACGAGTGCGATCTTTGGAACCATGTTGAGAATGTTCTTCCCTACGCCGGCCTTTGCTGTATAGCCTTGGTCATTGGAGTGGTCGGCTCCCTTCAGGTAATAATAGCTGCCATTGACTTGCATGGCACCGAACACATCCATTCCTGCACGGCCGTATACACCCTGAGAAATTCCGTTATCCGCAGCGGCGTTCCAGTAGGTCTGTTCCTTGGTCTGGTATTCTCCGTCCATGAACCGAACGCGTTCCATTTCATAGGCCGCATTGAAGTTCCCAACCTGGAATTGACCTTTAAGACGACGATATTCCAGTCCCAAGTCCAGCTTCCAAACTTTGACTGCAACACCGAGGGGAACAAGGCCATAGGTGCTGTTCAGGTTCATTGGATCTGCCTGATCATCAAGCCATGGGCGGGCCCATTCCCCGTAGACATCCACGGAGAAGAAGGCGCTCTTAAAGATGGGCAACAGGTAGTCCAAGGAGATCATGGTGAAGTCGTCTGCCTTTCCAAAACGGTCTTGGATCTGCGAATCGGCGGTGGCGACATAGGCTTTCTGCTCGCCTCTCCAGGCTAGCCAGGCGCTGTCCGTTCCGCTCATGTTCTCCATGTTCTTCTGGTTGTAGCCATCCATGGAGGAGGCGTATTTGCATCCGCTACCATTGATGTCGTCCACTTGGTCAGGACAATTATCGCGGTCTTTGTCTGGAATTGAAGCCAGCTGGTTGAAGTCACGGATTCCCATGACTCCAATCTTAAGTCCCTTAATTATTGGCAGAGCAGTGATACCCAGCGGGGTTCCGCTTAACTTGCCACCCAAAACGCCACCATTTTTGTTCCAATCCTGGTACGAATTGTTCACGACTTCAAGGCTGATTCCCCAAGGGTCGAGCCAGTTATTGAGCTGGATGTGTGTGCCTACGAGTTTTTGGCCGGGGTAATTGGCCACATTGCCATACCCGGAGGTAACGAGGCCAGCGGCATCCATGGTGATCCCTTCCAGGGCGCCAACGCGGGCATAGAACTTGTCCCCGGGTTGATTCCAGCGCAGATAGTAAATCTTGCGATAGAGAGAATTATAGGTTTCGTCGTTGGTGTTGAATTCCCATCCGGTGGTCTTGAAGCGTCCATCGGAAGCGATGAACAATTCAAGATCAAGTGCGATGCCCAAGGGACCTACGCTGAACTCGGGCCGCAGGGACACGCGGGTCACCTGTTCGCCATCCAGGGTTACCAAGCCAACGGCCACGGAACCGGTGAAACCCGTTTTGGGTGCACCACTCTTATCGCCGGACTTTTCGCCACCTTTGCCCGAATCCGCAGGAGCCGCTGCGGCGGAGGAACCGGCTTGCGATGAGGTCGCACCAATTGCCCCGACTGGAGTCGGTGCCGTCGCTTTGGCCGCAGAGGAACTCGCAGCGGTTACCGATGAAGCCACTGGGGTGGCTGGGGCGGGAGCTACGGCGGGGGTGATTGCAGGGGTTGCCCCTGCAGGCTTGGCCGAAGCCGAGGAGGTCGCGGAAACTGGGGCTGCTGTTCCTGGTTTGGCCGAGGCGGATGACAGGGCGGGTGCGGAAGGAGTGGCTGCCATCGATGTTCCGGCTGGCGCAGAAGCAGGCGCGACCGCCGGCGTTGGAGCGGGAGCATCTGACCCAATCACCGCAGGGGAAGGCGGGGGTGGGGGTGGCGGAGCTTCACCCACCGGTGGCTGTGCGAAGGCCAATGAGGCCAAAATAGATGCAGTCCAAATTACCCGTTTCATAGAAATCCTCGCTTTTAAGATATTTTACAATCTAATTGCTTTTGGCGGATTCCTCAAACGAGGTGTGTTCTGCATCATGCAGGAATGAAAAATTGCAGATTTGAAAAAAAATATTGACGACGTTATTCAGGATGCAAACGTGGACGGGTCTTTTGAGCCGGATTACCTTGATAGATCCAGTTTTCCTCTAAGTGATGGGTGGCCACCGATGCAACGGAAAGAACAGCACCCCGGCCAACAGTAATCCCAGGGCACACTACTGCACGCGCGCCAACCCAGCAGCCCTCCTCAAGGCGGATTTCGCCGACAATCAAATCAAATGACGGTTGTTTGTAATTGTGGTTTCCAGTAAGCAAAAGCGCACCCTGCGAAATACAAACATGGTCTGCGATGGACACTAGGCCCAAGTTGTCGATCCAGGCTTGCTCCCCTATCCAAACATGGTTTCCCATTTGAAGAAGCCAGGGTTGTTTGATCGAAACCTGAGGTTTGATGAAAAAACCATGCCCAACCTTGGCGCCAAAAGCCCGTAGCAACCAAACCTTGACCCCGGAGGATAGGCTAAGAGGATTCACAAAAAATACGGCATTGACAAACATCCAAAGCAGGCGAAACCAAAGAGGACGTCCGTGACGATACCAGGAATTGTCGAATTGGTCGAGGTGTTGCATGGATTTAAGATAGTATCTGGCTCGGGTATTTTGTGGCTTCGAATACATCCCCTTTTTTGCCGAAAGACATGTTATAATTCCATATATACAGGGGAGGGGATCATGAAGATTTCCATAGTTACCGTTGTGCGAAACAACAGCGCAAATATTATTGAATGCCTACGAAGTGTCCAGGAGCAGACCCACACCGACATTGAGCATATTGTCGTCGATGGCGCAAGCACCGATGGAACAACCGAAATCATCCGTGCCTTTGAGCCACCTGTGCAGAAATTTGTGAGCGAACCTGATACAGGAATTTACAATGCCTTGAATAAAGGCATTGCCATGGCTACGGGCCAGGTTGTGGGCATTTTGCATGCTGACGACCTGTTCTACGACAAGACGATTTTAGGAAGGGTCGCTGAGGCTCTGCAGGACCCTCGGTGGGACGCCTGTCATGGTGATTTGCTCTATGTGGCCAAAAATAATACTTCGCACACCATTCGGACCTGGAAGTCCTCGCCCTACCAGCATGGCATGTTTTATACAGGCTGGATGCCCGCACACCCCACTCTTTTTATTCGCCGAGAACATTACCAAAGACATGGCGGATTCAATGAAAGCCTGCAAATCGCAAGCGACTACGAACTCATGTTGCGATTCTTGCATACAAAGAAACTTACCACCCAATACATTCCCTACACCTTCACCCGCATGCGAGTAGGCGGTGCCAGCAATCGTAGCCTCAAGAATATTTTCCGCAAGACCCGCGAAGATTTGCAGGCCTGGGTCATTAACGGGCAACCTCTTCGACGCTATATTGCCGTGGTGTGCAAAAACTTCCGCAAACTTCCGCAATTTTTATTGCTCCGGCAATTATAGATATCAACAAATCGGAGTCATGGCCGGTAGTAATGATGAAGGATACGATGAAATGAATTTCGAATAGAGATTAAATAATTCTTCAGCTGCACGAGGCGTGAGCGGATACGCATCGCTATGGTCCAAATGAAAACCCGTAACCGTTGGGTGTTTAGGAAGGTGGGTCCAGAGATCAAGCCAATTAACGACTTGGGCGAGCAGGCTTGCAGAAAGATTTCGGCTAATGCTACATCCTGAAGGTCGCATTCCTCACCTCGGTGAGTTTTCATTTTTAGCACATTTGAAAGCGTAACGAATTTTATCCCCAAAAAATAGAAGTGATTGCAGGGATTATGGATGAGCCCATCAATCGGTTCTGAATAATGCACAATATTTTCCCTGTTGTTCTCAGTGAATGGATCACAGGACAATGGAGTTGACTCCAAAGTGGTTAAGTAATCAAAATCACGGGTATCGCGAATTCCATGAATGGCGAGGACTGCGCTAGAATCCAAGCAGCACAGGTCTTGCTCAATAGTTGACAACTCCTGCCAGGAATTTCGGAAGGCCTCAAATAGAGTCGCAAACTGAGGAAAGCCAAATGGATTTGCATAATTAAAGAAATCAATCGTATTTTGGTTTAATAATATTTTGGAAAGCCAAAAAGTTTCAGCCCTGGAAACAGAACAATAGACTGCGCGACCCCCAACTCCAAAAAGATCACAAATCCGCTTCTCAGCTGCCTGGGCCTTTTCCAATGATGTGGCTTCAAGCCAAAAACATCTCAGGGGATTGGAACTTGGGAAGAATTCTGATTCCTTGGAAATTGCTCCCGAAAAATGAGAGCTCCAGTCCCCTATCCAGGGATGACCATAGAATGCATGAACCAGGAAAAGGTGCCTTCCGCAAGGGGTGAAGCGGACATTCTTTTGATAGAGTATTGATCCGTATTCAGAGAAAATACTATGAATTTTTGCCTCCTTGCCTTTGGCTGCAGGCCAAATGCAAAACACAAAAACATTACTTTTGATCTCAATGTATTGCTGGATAATCGAATCTAATATTTGCTCTGGAAGACAATTGTTTCGAAAAAATCGGTAATCGAAGCAATGCGTATTTGGCCTGGGCATATAATTCACATTTACGCATTGGACCGGGATATTGAAAAACAAGGATGTGGCAAGTCTATGGCTTCCATCTATAATATGATTCCCTGAAATAAAGGGCAAAATCGAAATGTCTGAAGAAAACTTTGTCGACTTGATGGAGTCAATTAGCCGGTCCAACCGGGCAATGAACTCATGAATTGAATCTTTTCCCGAATTGTCGCCTTCCCGGTCCCTGCCTCGGGTCATGGAATGGACATTAGCGGCATAAACACTCTCTGCCCAAGATATATTGGACCCAGATACTCTAGCCTTGACATAGATATATATTGCAACCACATCAAGGTGTTTATATTCAATCAATTCAACGGGAGACTTTTCAATGATCTCCATCCCGATCGCTGATTTCCCTACGATGGAAACCGTGTGGGGGTTCAGCTTATTGATGATTTCCACTTTTTCAACCATTTGTAAAGATGAATGAAATTCGATCGGATCTTCATTGAAATTGTCCAGATGGTAACCCGTATCAAATAGAAGATTTCCGAGAAATATTTGAATACCTCACACAATAGGTATGCGCGGGAGCCATCTTGCAGAAATAATTGAGACAATGCAACTTCCTTCAAGTCGGATTCATTCCCTCGGTGAATTTTCATTTTTAGCACATTTGAAAGTGTAACGAATTTTATCCCCAAAAAATAAAAGTGATGGCATGGATTATGGATGAGCTCATCAATCGCCACTGAATGATGTACCAAATTTGATGCATTCTTCTCAATGAATACATTACCGAATGATTGCAGAGAATCCGAAAAAGCCAGGCAATCAAGATGTTTTAATTCAATTATTCCATAGGCAGCAAGGACGGCACTAGAATCTAAACAATATTGCTCTTGCTCCGAATGAGGTAACTCCTCCCAGGCTTTTCGGAAATTGAAAACCAGAAACATAAATTGAGGGCTGCAAAATGGGTTGGCCAAATTTAAAAAGTCAATGGTATTTTGATTGAGTAAAATTTTTGAAAGAGATAAAGTTTCTTTTCTGGTAAAAGTGCAATGGGCTGATTTTTTCCCTATACCAAAAAGTGCAGTGATTCTGTTGACGGCTACCTCGGCATTTTCAATAGAGCTGGTTTCAAGCCAAAAAGCCCTCATTGTTTTGGAGTTTGGGAAATATTCTGATTCACAAAAATTGGATTCGGAAAATCGATTTCCTCCATCATCTGTCCAGGCATCATCTGGGTATGCATGACCCAAGAATAGCCTCATTCCGCCATGGGTGAGTCGTACCTTTTTTGTATAAAGGATTGGCCCATATTCTAATAGAATCTTGTGGATATGCGATTCCTTTCCTTTTGCTTCGGGCCAAATACAGAATAAATAGACCTGACTTTTTAATTCAATGTATTGCTTGATAATTGAATCCAACATATGTTCTGGAATGCAATTTTTCCGATAAAACCGGTAATCGAAACAATGCTTGTTGGGTTTAGGATTGAAATTTACAGTCACGCATTTGACCCGAATATTGAAATAGAGTGATGCGGCGAGCCTATGGCTACCATCTATAATATGGTTTCCAGCAATGAGGGGCAGTATGGAAATATCTGGGCAAAACCCAGAAGCCTGAATGGAATCAATTAAACGATCAAATTGAACAAAATATTCATGAATTTTATCCTTCCCGGAATTGTCATTTTCCCTGTCCCTTCCTCTAGTCATGACATGGACACTTGAGGAATACACGCTCTTTGCCCAATTTGTATTGATCGAAAGAACCCTTGATCGGACATAAATGTATTTAGCAATTATATCGAGATGCTTGTAATTGATTAACTCAAGGGGGTCCTTTTCAAATACATCCACCCCAATTGCCGATTTCCCAACGATGGAGACCGTATGTGGGTTCAGTTTATTGAGAATTTCCATAATGATCCCATCCACGAATATTGGCGATTTAATTACTTGTCGGGAAGTCCAGCACAGATGAATTTCCATCCAAATAGGAAATGTGATTACGATCCCCAGACTTCCCAAACCAGGTTTGTTCGATCTCAACTGTTGTGTGCTTGACGCCAGTCAGCCATTCAATAGTTTCCAAAAGGGCATCCGTTGAAAGCATGCCTTTGTGAGGAATTTCCGCAAGCAATTTCTTCGCTTGAGGATTCTGGGTCCAAAAGAAGACCGGTACATTAAGCTGTTGCTTCAAACAAAATGGATAAGCATGTCCGTAGGTCGTGGTATTGGAATCAAAGAGAAGTTCTCCGTGATCAGCAACAAATACCACCAGGGCATTCTTGGAATACTTCTGCACCACGGAAATGACAGAGTCCAACACAAAGTCATTGTAAAGAACTGCATTATCATAGGAGTTTCGTATTTGCTCTTGATACCCGTTAGCCCCATTTAACAAAACGGCCGTTTTGGAAAACTCGGGTCTATACTGCCCAAAGGCCTCTGGGTACCGATGTGAATAATTGAAATGTTGACCTAGCAAGTTAATTATGGAGAAATGCCTGGGTGCACCATTGTCCAAAATGGAATCTAGAATGGGGATTAATTGACCATCGTAATGCCCATCCCGGGAGGTTTGCGCCAGGTTAACGCCATAGTCAGCCAAAGACCTTTGGGCCTCCAGAATGGGCGATGCTTCCATAGGCTGGTTCGAAATCCAGGATGTATGATACTGATACTCTTTAAACAAGGGAATTGCCCCTACATACAAGGAGTCATCGCGATCATTCACGCTCATTTCTGTCACTAATCGAGGAATAATGAACGAGGTAATGAAGCCCGGTGAATATGCATTGGAAATTTTGATCAGGTCCCTCCCGGCTAGTCTGGGTGAGGTCTGGCGACCATATCCAAAAATCTGCCAATGGTCAATGCGAGAGGATTCACCAATGACAAGGACGATATTGTCAAAGGCTGTCACCTTATTGAGCGGTACGGTTCCAAAGGAAAGGGATTTATACTGTTTTCCTAAAAGACTCATTCGAGATTCAAATCGTTCCGACTGATAAACTCGAACCACTGAACCCCATGGAAATACCTTTTCAATTTGACGAGAAACAGCTCCTAGTTGAGGGTCTTTTCCAGTAATGCTCATATCCCTAGCCACCAATAGTCCCGAGATGGCTAAAAACAGTAGAAGCGATATTGTTCCAACCCCAACTCTGAATCTGTTTGGAATTTTTCGATACTGTAATGTGAGAAAAATGGAAGAGAGAATTAACCCACCCAGGCAAAATAGATAGTTCGCATTTAGTTTAGCAAATTCCAATGACATGGGTAAATCGGCATTGACAATGCTATACATCGATTGAAAAGAGCTGAAGCTCCCAAAATTATTGAGATGCCAAAGCTCAACAATCGAGAACATGGAGACAATGAGCATTACCCCAAACCAGGCGAACCCCGGAAGTAAAAAAAGCGAACCTAAGCCACTCAGGGTTAGGGCCATCAGAATACACTTGCCCATCAAATTTGGGGCTAAACTATTATCAACAAAAATGGCTCCGCTTTGTATACCCATTGGTAGGATTAGGCATAGCCCGATCCTTAGGCTGTTATTCTGGAGCTCTCTTGCAAACCTTGTTATCCAGCTGATTGCATTCATGGGATAGACCTTTAAACCATGCAATTCGGTTTTTTTCCACCATCCAATACCCAACGATATACATCCCCATAGGATTCTAAAACCTTTTCCATCGAGAATTGCTCTTCAACGAGAATTCGGCCTCGGATTCCCATTTCTATTAGCGTGGTGTAATCCATTGCCAAAACATTGAGGAGCTTTTCTCTGATCGCCCCCTCTGAACAACCGATTTTTAACGCGGCATTCGAGTCAAAGCCAACATTAAGATTGCAAAATTCGGTCATAATCACAGGAATCCCGAAAGACCATGCTTCCAGAACAGAAACCGGCATTCCTTCACTTTTGGAGGGCAAAATATATAGGCTGGCCTCCTTCAGGACCTTTTCCTTTTCATCCCCAAAAACAGGACCATGGAATGCAATGGTAGAATCCGCTCCATGAGTGTCTAGAAGTGATTTTAAATCTCGAACATGCAATTCCTCTCCCCACCCATAAATATCGAGACGCCAGCCGTATAAGCTCTCTTTTGGCAGAGAAATCCATGCCTTAACAAGCTCACTTATTCCCTTCTTGGGATGGATTCTGGACAGAAATACAATCCTTTTCGAGTGAGAACGTTCGGGAATATTTGGCATAGGAGGTAATTGGACTCC
>CAIRAY010000103.1 GCA_903876665.1 uncultured Fibrobacterota bacterium
AATGCAACGGTGATGGTCCACACAGTGGATAGCGCTCCACTAACAACCAAAGGTTGAAGTGGCCGCTCGGCCGTTCCGGCCATGACAATGTGAGTCATCCCTGGCTATCCGTGTCATCCCCGGCTATCCGTGTCATCCCCGGCACTCCACACAGTGGACATGTGTCCGTAACGGGCAAAGCCCGAACGGTCCCACCGAGGGATCACCGCACCGTGCCCGCAATGCGTTCAGAATGCAACGGTGATGGTCCACACAGTGGATAGCGCTCCACTAACAACCAAAGGTTGAAGTGGCCGCTCGGCCGTTCCGGCCATGACAATGTGAGTCATCCCTGGCTATCCGTGTCATCCCCGCGCAGACGTGAATCCAGGGCAAAAGACAACCTGTTTCCCTAGACCCTCGCCTGCGCGAGGGTGACAAACCCTGAAAAAGCAGCGCCGTTGATACAATGTCATTTTAAAGCGTTTGCCCTGTTGGTCATCCATGACAAATATACTGCGTTTGCCATCCTTTCTATATTTTCGCCAAATTTCATTCCACCCGAGGCCACACATGTCAGCACCAAAGAAAGTCAAAAAAGTTGTTCTCGCCTATTCTGGCGGACTGGACACCTCCGTAATCATCCCTTGGCTCATCGAAAATTACCACTGCGAAGTGATCGCTTTTGCCGCCGACCTAGGCCAGGGCGATTGCGATGCTGTTGCTCTCACCAAGAAGGCCATCGCCACGGGCGCATCCAAATGCTATGTGCTTGACCTGCGCAAAGAATTCATGGAAGACTATGTGTGGCCCACCGTGCGTGCAGGCGCCAAGTACGAAGGAACCTACCTTCTCGGCACGTCCTTTGCACGCCCACTGATTGCCAAACACCAGGTTTTGATCGCCGAAAAAGAAGGCGCCGATGCGGTTTCCCATGGGGCAACCGGCAAGGGCAACGACCAGGTCCGTTTTGAACTGACCTACGCGGCCATGAACCCACGCCTCACCGTCATCGCCCCCTGGAAGGATCCTCTCTGGAACCTACACTCCCGCGAAGACGCCATCGATTATGCCCAGGCGCGCAAAATCCCCATCACCGTCTCTAAAAAGAAGATCTATTCGGAAGACGGCAATCTTTGGCATCTGTCCCATGAAGGTGGCATCCTCGAGTATCCAGACAAAGAGCATAATTACGATATGCTTCAGCTGTCAAATACCTTTGAGAAGGCACCCAACAAGCCTGGTTATGTCACTATCGGATTCAACAAGGGAACTCCCGTTTCCGTTGATGGCAAAAAGATGGACGCCGTCGAGCTGATCACGGCTCTGAACAAAATTGGTGGCGAGCATGCTTGTGGTCTGCTGGACATCGTGGAAAATCGTTTGGTTGGCCTCAAGAGCCGTGGCGTCTACGAGACTCCCGGTGGAGCCTTGCTGTACAAGGCGCACGAGTGCCTGGAATCCATCGTCCTCGACAAGGGCACGCTTGCCGAAAAGCAGAAGCTCGCACAGACTTACGCAAACCTGGTATACAACGGCGAGTGGTTTGCACCCTTGCGCCAGGCCATCGACGCATTTGTCGACAGCACCCAAAAAGTGGTGACCGGCGAAGTCAAATTAAAGCTATACAAGGGAAACATTATCCCTGCTGGATTTAACAGTCCATTCAGCCTCTACGATGCCGATCTCGGTGGCTTCTCCGACGTGGACACCTACGACCAGAAAGATGCGACGGGATTCATCCGTTGCTTCGGTCTGCCCATGAAGATGCGCGGACTCCTGCTGGGCAAAAAATCCCCAGTCGATTTCGGTCAACCCCTTCCAGCCATTGTGGACAAAGCCATCAAGGCCAGCAAAGCCAAAAAGAAGTAACTCCGGCAAAAACGTCTATCCTCGGCAATGGAATTGCGACATGTAGAGTCTTTTAAGTTTGTCATGCCCGGCACCCCCTGTTCCGGGGGCAGGCTCATATCACAGAACTAGACTACATGAGCGGCGATGCTCCACACAGTGGATAGCGCTCCACTAACAACCAAAGGTTGAAGTGGCCACTCGGCCGTGCCGGGCATGACAAGATAGCCGGGCATGCAAGACAACCGGACAGAGTTGTGTCGCATAATTGACAATGTTGTTCGCAAGAAACCCCCGTCGAGTCGCTCGGCGGGGGTTTCTTTTTGCAAAAATTTTGCCTGTGAATCAAAGACGCTGAAGCAACCAGGAATACTCCAATCTGTCCAATTCGCTTAACCTTGGGAAAGCAATGAGGAGGCGGGGAGCGACCAGCACAACATCCTTATGGATTTGGACGCCGTCGGATTCGTTCATGACTCTGGGAATGAAGTGTTTCATACTTCTAATCTACAACGCTGGAATACGAAAAGAAAGCGCCTCACTATTCCAAGGAAGATGTATTTTTGCTCACATGTCAGAGTACGCGACATCTTTTTCCGGATTCGCCGCAGTCCTTCCTGCGGGTGGGCTCGGAAAGCGCATGGGCGGAAGCATCCCCAAGCAAATGCTTGAGATTGATGGGCGCCCCATTTGGCGCTACAGTCTGGATTTATTTCTCGACCATCCAGGAATCCGCGAGGTCGTGCTGGTCGTTCCTGCCGAGTGGCGTAGCCATTTTGAATCCGAAGTTTCTGAATCCGATGTCAAGATTGTTACGGGTGGCGTTGAGCGTTGGCAGTCCGTGCAAAATGGCGTCAGCGCGCTCTCCCCGGATATTCGCTGGGTGCTCGTCCACGATGTGGCCCGCCCCTTTTTGCAGTCCTCAATTATTGACTCCGTACTGGAGAGGGTGCAACAAGGCGCATGCATCGTTGCAAAACCCGTTGCCGACACGGTGAAAGTCGTCCGTGATGGGATTATCGAAACGACCATTGACCGAAGCTCCGTTTGGCTAGCCCAAACCCCCCAAGCCAGCGAGGTCAGTGTTCTGAAGGAATGCTATCAACGAATGGGCCACGAGGCCCTGCCCTTTGTTCCCACCGACGAAGCCTCCATTCTGGAGCGTTATTCCATTCCCGTCGGCATTGTCCAGGGCAACTCCTGGAACGACAAAGTCACGAACCCTGAAGACCTGGAGCGGTTTAAATACCTGCTGTCCCAAGGTTTGAGATCCTAGGAGATTCATGTCTACTCAAGTTGTACGTTGCGGTATTGGTTTTGATGTCCATCAGCTGGTTGAAGGCCGAAAATGCATCATCGGAGGGGTCGACATTCCTCATGAAACCGGCCTTCTGGGGCACAGCGACGCCGATGTCCTGGTCCATGCCATTTGCGACGCCCTTCTTGGAGCAATGGGACTTGGGGACATTGGAACTTGGTTTCCCGATAACGATCCTGCCCTGAAGGGCATTGACAGCTTGATTCTCCTGGACCGGGTCCGCGGGCAAATGGAAAAGGGCAATTTTTCTCTCGTCAACCTGGACTCCGTGGTCATCTGCGAACGCCCCAAAATCAGCCCCTACAAGGATCAAATGCGAACAAACATCGCTCGCACCCTTGGGGTTAATCCTGCCCAAGTTGGAGTCAAAGCCACCACGACGGAGAAGCTCGGATTTACCGGCCGAAAAGAAGGGATTGCCGCTCAAGCCATTGCCAATTTGATGGGCCCCCTAATTCCTGTTATTGATTCGGCAACTATAATTGTAAGATGACTCCGATTTTTAGATATCTATAATTGCCGAAGCAATAATTCCTGATTTTTTTTGCGGTTTTTTGAAATTCCCCTTGCCTTTCTTGTGAAATGTGTGCTAATATCGTTTTATCACAATTTTATGGATCGGAGGGCATATGCTCACCACAGGCGATCTGGCAACTTTGTTTCATGTCTCTTCCCAGACAGTCATCAACTGGCTCGATCAGGGGCGCGTTCCATTTGAACGGATCGGGGCGGGTCCCCGACGTATCCGCGAAGTCGATGCACTTCGCTATCTGAAGCAAACCCAGATTTCTCCCGATACCCTGGAACCATCCATGTATCAGGAAATTTTGCGCGCATCCAATCAGGACTCTTCCGTAGCCCATACTGGGCCTTTTGTCCTCATCATCAATCGCGAAGGAAAAGTGGTCGGGGGAACCGAGGCCGCCATGTCAATGTTCGGCAAAGGCCATTTAGATCTGACAGAAGATGTCTATAATCGAGTTTTCCAGCTCTCGGACGCCCACACCCAGGCTCCGCTGATTTTGCACAAGTCCGCATTGACCCAATCGGGTTCCATGGAAATGATTTGGCAGAAAATTGGCGATGTCCAGCCCTCGGGCCGGGTAATAACCACGCCTTATTTTGATGGACCTTCCACAGTGGGTGGCTGGGTTCTTTCTTTTATCAGGGAATCCTGAGGCGCAAGGAACTGAAACACGGCTTCCCCTTTGCGTGAGAAGCCGTAACGGGTCCTGGCGACTTGTTCCATGTACAAAGAATCGTACAGAAGCCGGCTCTTTTCCATTTTCTTTTGGTCGAGCAAATGCTCCAGAGAATCAATCTGCAGATTGATTTCTTCATTTTCTTTTTGCACCTGGAATTGCCGGATGAGGCCGTTATGACCTAAGAAAAGCTTGCCCAGTAAGTACAGGGCAAGTATGGCAAGCAGGGAACGTGTGACGATTTTGATCATGGATTCTTCAATCTAGGAAAAGCTGTCTGCCAGGCGATGTAAAGGTTTTGCCAAATCACATAAAAAATGGGCCCGAGGCTTGCCCAGGCTCCAAACCATGTGCTTGCAATCCAAATTACCAGGATCGTATTCTTTTGACCCAGAATTTGAGCGGATTCCTCAGGGAATTTTGAAGAAAGACGGCGACCCAACCCAAATTGCCCGACACAAAGAACCAACGAGGCGAAGGCAATCATGATGATTTTGATTCCTCCGGACTGGGACGATTCATTGGAAATGACCCCACGGGCCTTGGCCACCACAATCAACACGGCAAGGGCCCATAGGAAGATGGAATAGGGCTGCAACCGCCCTATTGAAACAGAAAGGTTGCCTGCGAAACGGCGAACGCCAAAGGCTAGCGCCAAGGGAAGAATAACCAGGGGAAGGGTTCCGGAAAAAATTTGACGGGGAATTTCAAGGGTCGGACCACCACCGTTTCCGAACAGGGCGGCCCACAGAGGAACAACAAAGCCCACCAGGACATGAGACAGAACCACACCGGCAACGACAATCGAAGGCTCCCCCCCGCGCATCCGGACAACCGCGGGAGCCGCCGTCGCCGTGGGAGCCACGCTCACCAGGAATATGGCCCACGCAAAATCGGGCCAGGAAGGGACAAGCAGGCGGGCTAAGGCATAAAGAATGGGAGGAAGCACGAGCCAAATGGGAAGGGTGCGTAGGAGGAGCGCCCGGGCCTCGTGGAGGGAAACAGAAATGGGCCCCATAAATGCCAGAAAGACCATGGCAGCAAGGAGCCATTTCACCATCCAGGAAAGTTCACCCGCACCCGGGAAAAGGAAACCCAGAACGATCGCGAGGGGCAATAATCCGGTTTTGATCCATTTCATGGGTGAAACTTAGCCAACGAAACGGATTTTGGGGATGTTTACGAAA
>CAIRAY010000104.1 GCA_903876665.1 uncultured Fibrobacterota bacterium
TCCACCGTTCTCTTCGAAGGAATCGGCGGCTAATCCTAAGGCTCTTCCACCCAAACGACCCCGGGGAATCCCCCCGGGGTTTATTTTTTGGGTTTACAATATTTCCATTGGAAGACTGCGGGAATTTTTCTAGCATCCAAATTATGCTGGCATTCGGGAATCCAAAATTTGTTTCGGCAATGTTTTTGCTAGCCTCCATTTTTGCCGGGCAAGTTTTCGCCAGTCAAGATTCCGTCCGGCTACAACTCAAATGGCACCATCAATTCCAATTTGCAGGGTATTACGCTGCCGTTGAAAAGGGCTATTACCGCGATGCAGGCCTCCAAGTCCAGTTACTCGAAGCTCAACAGGGAGTCGACCCTACCCAACAAGTCCTCCAAGGAAAGGCGGAGTTTGGCGTAGGAAACAGCGACCTGATTATCGATCGGGCCAACGGGGCTCCAGTCACAGTCCTCGCGGTAATATTCCAACACTCCCCCCTGATCCTCATTGCCCGACAAGACAGTAACATCCAAAGTGTCCACGATCTGATCGGAAAAACCGTAATGGTCGAATCATCCTCCTCCGAGCTCAAAGCCTACTTGCAACGGGAACAAATACCGTACTCGGACATTCGGTTCCAAATTCATTCCCAAAACACCCTTGATTTTATTCAAGGAAAATCAGCAGCCATGTCCGCCTACCTCACCGATGAGCTCTACGAAGTGCGGGAAGCCAACATTCCCTTCCTGGTCTTTTCTCCAAATTCTGCCGGGATTGACTTTTATGGGGACAACCTATTCACCACCGAATCGCAAATTTCCTTGCACCCAAAGCGCGTTCGGGATTTTCGTTCCGCCAGTTTAAAAGGCTGGGAATACGCCACCGCGCACCCCGCCGAAATGATCGAGCTTATCCGGGCCAAATATTCTACCCAGCACGACAGCGCCCAACTTGCCTTCGAGGCCCAGAGCATGCAATTACTGCTAGCCAGCCTGCTGGTTCCCATCGGCTATATGCACGAAGGTCGTTGGCAATACATGGTGGATTTATACCACGAAATCGGGATTATTCCTAGCAAAATTCCCCTTTCTGGATTTTTATACACCCAAAATCCGGCCCCGCCGGTGCATCCATCCCGTCCATTTTCCCCCATCTCCATCATCGCCCTGCTCCTTGCGGTCGGCGCCCTCGCAGGGTTAATCCTCATGAACCGCAAACTGCGTCAGCAGATCGGAGAACGAATCCAGTCCGAGGCTACCACGGAGCAGGCCCGCCAACAATCCGAAATTTCCCGTCAGGAACTGATCAACACCCTGCGCGAATTAGAAATGTGGGCCACTACAGACAAACTCACCGCCCTTGCCAACCGTCGCCAACTGGAGCAACGTGGCGAGGCCGAAATCGCCAGGGCCCACCGCTATGGCACCATGCTTTCCATTCTTCTTCTGGACCTCGACCATTTTAAGCAAGTCAATGACCGCGAGGGACATCATGTCGGTGACAACGTCCTCATCGATCTGGCAAAGGTGCTCCGCCATCAGGTGCGTACCACCGACATTCCTGGTCGCTGGGGAGGCGAAGAATTTTTGATCCTGCTCCCAGGAACCTCGGCGGAAAAAGCACAGGTCGTCGCAGAAAAAATCCGCCTGGCCGTTTTCAACCACCACTATCCCTGCACCAGCAAAGTCTCCGCAAGTATCGGAGTCACGTTGCTCCTCCCCGACGAAACCCTCGACGAGGTATTCCGTCGCGCCGATGTGGCCCTCTACGAAGCCAAGCAGAACGGCCGAAACCGCGTAGTCCGCAAGTAATCCAGGCCAAACGCATTACAACACAGGCTGCCCGGCACGACAAAGACAACTGGACAACTCGACCCTTTCGCGAAGGGACCAACAAATATTTATCATTGAGTGACTATGAAAGAATTATCCAAGTCATTTCTTTGGGGCGCGGCCACCTCTTCCTTCCAAATCGAAGGAGCCTCCGAACAAGACGGCAAAGGCCTCTCGGTCTGGGACGACTATTGCAGACAAATGAACCGTGTCTCCGATCACTCGGACGGAAAAGTTGCCTGCGACCATTACAACCGCACGGAGAGCGATGTGCAGCTGATGCAGGATTTGGGACTCCAGGCCTACCGGTTCTCCATAGCCTGGCCACGCATTCTCCCTGCAGGCATTGGCGCCATTGAATCCCGCGGTCTGGACTTTTATGAGCGGTTGGTTGACAATCTGCTGGCAAAAGGCATTGAGCCCTTCCCCACCCTGTACCACTGGGACCTGCCCTTGGAGCTGCACCATCGCGGAGGCTGGACCAATCCCGACATGCCCCACTGGTTTGGCGAATACACTGCGGCAGTAATGGGGAGGCTTGGGGACCGGGTCAAGAATTGGACCACTCTGAACGAGCCCCACGTATTTACCCTGCTCGGGTATCAAATTGGAAACCATGCCCCAGGCCACACCAGCCGTGTGGAATACCTCAAAGCCATCCGCAATGCCCTGCTGGCCCATGGCACCGCAGCACAAATCATTCATCAGGCTGGCCCCGAATTCCGCGTTGGAATAGCCAATGCGCACCTCTGCCTCGAACCCTTAACGCCTGCCGATGGGCTCGCCGCAAACATCTTGGATCAGTTCACCAACCGCATCTTCCTCGACCCCATCATCCATGGCACAGTCCCTATGGCCGTCGCAGAAGAAATGGAAAAGTTTGGTGTTCGCATCAGTTCCCAAGATTTGCAGACCATTCACCAGCCCCTGGAGTTCGCGGGAGTCAATTACTACATGCGCATGCTCGCAAGCATCACAGGCAACCCCCAGCGCCCATACCTGTTGCAACATCCAAACTATCCTGGTGCCTCCATCACCGAAGTGGGCTGGGAAGTTTACCCCAAAGGCCTTGAGAAGGTTCTCGATGTGTATCGCAATGATTACAACAACATTCCCACCTACATCACCGAGAACGGAGCGGCATACAGTGACGGCCCCAACGCCGAGGGAATCATCGAAGACACACGGCGCATCGAATACTACCGTTCTCACTTTGAAGCCCTGCAAACCGCACGGCAGAAGGGCTGCGATGTGCGTGGCTATTTTGCCTGGAGCCTCATGGACAACTTTGAATGGGCCCACGGCTACTCCCAAAGATTTGGGTTAATTTTTGTCGATTATGCCAACAATTGCAAGCGCATTTTCAAAAACAGCGCCCTTTGGTACCGTGACTGGATAAATGCGTTCTGCATGCAACGGTGATAGTAGTGATTTCAATTATGGACAGCCGTCGGTGTCCGCTATTCCATCCATGATCTCGGGCTCGCTCGGGCAGCGATCATCCAGGTCTGGAATACCATCATTGTCATTGTCCAAATCCGGGCAGCCATCCTTGTCCTCGAAGCCATCGAAATCTTCTGCTGCATTGGGACATGCATCCAGGTCCAAAGAGATCCCATCGCCATCATCCTGTTCGGGGCACCCGGGGCGCTCCAATAATTTGCCCACCAGGCCTTTTATATTGGGACAAATATCATCCACATCCCGAACCCCATCGCCATCATTATCCAAATCCGGGCAACCATCCTCATCTTTGAACTGGTCAATGTCTTCTGGGGTTAACGGGCAGGCATCGTGCAAATCAGGAACTCCATCATTATCATTGTCCAAATCCGGGCAACCATCCTCATCCTGGAATCCATCGCGATCTTCAGCCTGCACCGGGCAACGGTCCACTCCATCGGGGATCCGATCGCCGTCATTATCAGCATCAGGACAACCGTCATCATCTTCAAACCCATCGCGATCTTCGGCAATTTCAGGACATTTATCCACCTGGTTCTGGACCATATCCACATCAAAATCTTCGGTTCCACAGTAGGGCAATTTCGCCACGACCACCCATTCAGAAACCCCGACCGCGCAGGAGGCCTTGGTCAAGGTGCGCAAGGAATCGCCTCTCCAGCGCCTTTTGCCCCAAGGGATTCCGGCATATTCACTGGGAGGATTGCCGAGGAACGCCGGAACAAAATCTGGATTTTGACTGGCCAAGCCCATCTCGAAACGGTGGCGGATATTATTCAACGCGCTGATTTGAATACCCCCGACACGCCCCGATAATGGACCAGAAACATCGAATTTTAGAACCGCACGGACCAGGACTTCTTTGCCTTGAAGATCATAGCCCGCCGAAGCCTCAAAGAAATTATCCTCGCCACCTTGCTTGAAAACACCAAAGCCCACCAGCTTGCCATCCGCATAGCGCCCAGCCTCGATGGAGAGCTGGGTCCACCGCAAAAACCAAGGCAATTCGGGGTGAATCGGTTGCCGCAAAACCGCCGTAAACCCGGAGGAATTCCCCATCAAAAAACTGCCTTCAATGATACTAGGCGACCAACCGCTAAATAGGACATCCTGACGAATGGCCATGCCCAAACTGTGCATTTGCAACATTCCCAAAGAAACTTCGGGCTCACGGACCTTCACCGCACCGCCATGCAATTTGGGTCGCGAAAAGAATAAGTAGCTACGGTCCCAAGGCGAACGACTCACCAGGGAATCCATTTTTTTGGAAGTCACCACATCACTGGTGGCGCCATTCACCCAGTATAGCCCCCGGACCCCCAAACGAGTTGCTCCCTGAAAGTCAACCGCTGTCCGGTACTGGTTCCCATTCGCAGAATATCGATGATCAAAAACCGGATTCACATCGATCCATAAAAAGGGTTCATGGCTCACCCGCTGGGATAATGGATTTGCAGGATCCTTAATCGTATCGAGGAACCGTTGCAAGGGGATCTTTACCGCTGCACCACCCCAAGCCACGGGCATGGAGGCAGGCTCTTCGGTGTTGAGCCGCGCACCGCCTCCGATCATGAGGCCCGCAGAACCCTCACCCGGAGCTTTCGCCAAGGGCTTCCACCACACGGAGGGAGAAATCGATGCCGCGCCTTTGCGCCAGCTGCTTTCGAGCAACAAACTGGCCTTGCCAAAATCCATTTCCACACCCAGAAACGAAATCGTCCGAGGCTTGGATTTCGAGTCAAAAGGATTCCGATGAGCCTGGTAAATCGCACCTAAATCAAGCCCGAACATCATAAAGGACGAGCGGAATTCATACCCCGCCACAAAGTACATGTTCTCAAAGCGATCGTACAGACCAAAAGCCAACAGAGGCTGCCGGGAATCCATGCGCGGAACCTGGACCTTAAGGGAGACCTCTTCGTGCAGGCGGGTGTTTTTGGACCCCCAGGATGACCGATGCACCACGGCACCCAGCTCCAACCAATCCAAGGCGCTGGTTACGAACCCGCTGTTCACCTGGAATTCCGGGCTCTCGTGGAAGGTCGTGGGATAGGCGCTGGTGCCCGCCGTCTGCGAAAACACCATAACCTCGCCCTGGGGCATCAAACGGGCCGTAGGCACCGAGCCATAGCCCAGAAACCCCCGATTGGACCCAATCCCGCCGTGACAAAGAACTGCACCCGCCAAAAAGACGGGCAACCCATACCGGAAAGGGAGCCGGTGGAAGTGAGTCAGAAAATCCACTAATAGGGAATATCGGAATATTTTTGGGAAACAAGAGGTCAAACGGGAAATTCTTTGGCTCGGTCAAATCAATTCCATCAGACCACCACTGCGCTTCACCGCCTTACGATCGAAACTAAGCGTGACCAGCCCGGTGGCACGGTTCCCCCGAATAGCAATCAGCAAATCCGAAAGTCCCATCGAATTTTTGCGGGCTGCAAGCAAAAATACGGGAAGTAATGAAGCGTCCTCCAAATCCAGCACGGCTAAGTCAGAAACCTTTTCGAGTACGTCAAGAATGCTCAGGCGGGGGATTTGGTAATAGCAATCCAAGACCCAGATTAGCTCGAGCAACACCGTCGAGGAAACCCAGAAACGCTCCCCGGATTCCAGCGCCTGATCAAACAACCCCAGAACCTTTTTGAGCTGCAGGGCGTCGTCACCGACAAGGAACCGAACCAGCACATTGGTGTCGAGAGCCCGAGAAAAGGCCTTCATGGAGCAAACTTCCCGCCGAGGTGCCGCGCCATGGTCTCCCGGAGGGATTCCTCTGAATAGGATTTGGAGACAAGGGTACTCAATAGGCCCGCAACCTGGTGATGGGAATTCCGTAGAGGCCGAATCCGGAACACACCTTCCGCATCAAGTTCGAATTGAATCCGGTCACCCTGATGTAAATTCAGCGCATCTCGTACCGAAGCAGGAATAGTGACTTGCCCTTTGGAGGTCAAGGTAGAACATTCGGAGACAACGATTGAATGGGCGTTCATAGTGGGAATATAATTTATTTCCTTACATCATGTAAGAAACAAATCGGGAATCCCAAACGTTACTTTCCCTATCTCCACAGAATCTCTGACCAGTCCGAGCCTTCTGCGCCAATGAGCTGTAGGGGTTTCAGCTTTTCGGAAAGAACAATGGTGCGAGGCAGGGTGATCTTTTCTTCGGGCTTTACTAGGCCAAAGCCCTCGGTCAAACGACCAAACTGGTCCGAAATCAAGGGCCACTGCTCTGTGCCAAATTGGCGCACCCACTTTTGCACCACACCCATGTCTTGCTCGCCCACATTGACAAGCACGACCAGCACGCCATTTTTTTGCAATTCGCCCTTTTGCTCCTTTAAGCGAAGAACGCCTTCGCGACAGGGGAGACACCAAGTGGCAAAATACACCAAGGCGACGCGCTTGATTTGAGGCGCAACGAGTCCTTCAAGCGTTTTCCGCGTAAAAGGGCTCACGCCATCCTTACCATCGCGGGCGGCAAACCAGGGCAAAATTTCGGCTTGTAATTTTGGTGGCATTTGATGGATTTCCGAAGGCTGCGCACCCACCGTAATCGCGAGCACAAGCAAAATAAGCAGGGGACGAATCATTCTAGCCTCCATTTATCCAATTCGCTATTCCACTGATTCCAGAAGGAATCATTTTGCAGGCGCCCCCAAAGGCGTTGCAAGGCTTCGGCCTCATCGTATTTTCCAATGCCACGGATTTGGTCGGCGCGCAAATTGAAATAGACTTCACCACTACAGGATGTGCCAATAAGGACCGGCTGAAAAGTACATTGAACCCCAAAGGAACCCTCGGAGCACTTGGGCTTTCGCGCATCAATACGCAAGCGGACCCCTTGAGAACACTCTCCGGTTTCGACTTTGTAACGCGATGACAAGTGGCCCAAAACGACCGAAGCAGCCTCGCCTTCAGCCTCTTCCCAATAGAATCCAAAGTGAGAACGGAAGGATTCAAAATCGGCCAGGAGCTTTTCGTATTCGGCTTCACGACGCTCGCCTTCCTTGGCATTGGGATGACCTAGACTGGCAAGGACACGATCCAGGGCCAGCAATTGCACATAAATGTTTTTTGCCTCGTGCCAAGCGTTTTGCTTACGCTGAGGGTGATTTTGGGCGAGCTCCACCCCTACGGCGGCACTCAGGGAATCCATCCAAATTTTTTGCTTGTCCAAAAAGGGCCGAGCGGCCTTCTCCCGGGACATACAAACCACCACACCGGTTTGTTGGTCCAGTTCGGTTTTAAAGACTTGCTGAGCATCTTGGGCGTTGGCGAGGCGGGACACCTGCTTGATCTTGGAACTCCACAATATGCGCAGAGACTCGTCGCCATTGATCCGTTCTGAGGACTTGTTAGATTCGGAATTTGATTCGAGCGTGACCTCGATGTGGCTGGAAACCGCGGCCCGCGCCTGGACCAGGGCATCCGCTTCATTGAGCCCGCTTCCTGCACCACGCAGGTCGCTCTGGTCCGGGCATTGAGCCTGGTCAAGAACCTGGGAAAGACTTATCCCAGAAGCGTTCCCGCCCGAGCTACCGGCACAGGAAGCCCAAAGGCTTGCACAAATCAAAGCCAGGGCCAGGGAAGTGAATGTTCCAAGGTATTTCATAGTGGGACAATATAGAAGAATGACAAGGAATGATGAAAATTGCTGTCATGGCCTACTTCCTGTCATGGCCGGAACGGCCATCACCGCCACTGGTCGCACGGGTCTGTGGCCCCCGTTCCGGGGGTGACTGGTAATTTAGGAATCTAGGTCGTGGCAAGCAATTGTCATGGCCGGAAGGGCCGATGTGCTGCCAGTTACGGTTACTGGCAGCTATGCAAAGCTTGGCCACTTAGGGCTTTGCCCTTTCCACACAGTGGATATGTGCCTGTAACCGCTGAAGCGGAACAGGCATATCATCCACACAGTGGATATGTGCCGGTAA
>CAIRAY010000105.1 GCA_903876665.1 uncultured Fibrobacterota bacterium
GGGGGGGGGGGTACACTTTGCTCGTTTCTCGGGTCGCAATACCATTGGCGAAGTTAGTACCCGGCTTCGCGGGCCTTGGCTTTGGATAGCCACTGGGGAACGACTGTGTTTAGGAATACCTGTTTTTCTGCATTCAGTTTGGGGATGTCGAGGCCGATAAATTTCTGTGCTTTGTCCTTGTCGCCAATATCCGGGTAGGCCACTTCTTCGATGCCGAGTTTGGTGAGAATCCGAGCCAAATGCACCCGGGCTTCTTGGGCGAGCTGAATGCCGTCTCCAATTATGCGGCTCGTTTCCACAGGAGCGTGAAAAGAGGCTCCGTGGCTCGCGGCCACAAAGTCCCAGCGCCATTGGGCTTTGCGGATGAGTTGCAAAATGGGGGCCATGGTCACACTGTCGATTCCTTTATCCCAGGCGGCTTTGGCCTCCACATGGGCCTTGACCAAGGCGACTTCGAGCCGGTCGCGGTTCTCGATGATTTTATCCTGGCGATCGTTTACATTTTTGATGAGCGTGGTGGCCTCTTCGCGATGGCAAACCTGACAACTATTGGCCACATTGTTTAGCGGACTTTGAATGTGATGGTCGGTGAATTTTTGGCCACCTTCGCTGCGATAGGGCATGTGGCAATCCGCACAGGAGAGGCCACGTTCGGCATGGATGCCCATTTTAAAGATTTCAAAGTCCGGGTGCTGGGCCTTGAGCATGGGAGTTTTGCTTAGGGAGTGAACCCAGTCGGTGTGGCCCACGCTGTCATAGTAAGCTTCCATGTTTTCCACGGTAAACCCGTTGGTCCAGGGGAATACCAGATATTTTTCCTTGCCCTGGAAATAATATTCCACATGGCATTGCGCACAAACTAAGGAGCGCATTTCCTGGTGGGTAGCCTTGGTAATGTCTTTGCCCATATTCTGATAGGCCTCGACCAGTGCAGGCCGGGTTATGCGCAAAGCCATGGTCTTGGCATCGTGGCAGTCTGCGCAACCGATAGAGTTCACCACTTCGGGCCCGAGCTCGGACCATTTTTTGTGGTAGAATTCTTTGGCGCCCATTTTGGCCATCAGGCGAGGAACATCGGGGCTTTTGCAGGTCCAGCAGGTCCCGGGTTGAGGGCCCGGGTTGGTGTCGTTGGGGGCTCCGGTGCGTAAAACATTGCGGACATCTTCTACTGCATAGTAGTGGCCGCGTCCCTGTTTGTATTCCTTGGAAAACGCGTAGCCCGCCCAAAGAACCACGAGTCTTGGGTCCACCGCAAGCATGTCGATGGGCTTGTTGCCATTGTACTTGCTTTTGAAGGAGGTGTCCTGGGTTTGGTAGTAGCTTTCGAATTCCCTTGGGAAGTTGGCTCCCCAAACTTCGTTGCGAGGTTCGGTTTCGCTGATTTTGTTAGGGGTCATGTAGGCAAATTCGGCCTCGGCCTTGCGGGTGGTGATGGAGCTGAGCAGAAGTCCTGCGCCAACCCCAATGCCAATGGTGCCAAGGAATAGAGCCCAGGCGATTACAGGCTTTTTTGCGATAAGTTCTTTGAGGTGAATCATAAGGAATCTCCCGGTGCGGGTTTCGTTTTTGCTCTCAGCCATTGTGGCAAATTGGGTGCTTCCAATTGCATTTTGGCATTGGGTACGGATGACAAACTATTGACACGGCCGTGGGGGACTTCGCGGTGGCATTCCCAACATAATTTGCCTTCGCCTTTTTCAATCTGGTTCAAATCAACTTGGGTGTGCACCCGGTCGTTGAGGGCTTCATGGCAACGGACGCAATTCATTTGCACCACTTTTTTGGAAGGCGCTGTAATGCGGATGACTTGATCCTCTTTGCGAAAGGTGAAGAGGAATGAATGCCGGGAACCGTCTTTGGCCTTGAAATAGTACTTGTTGAAAATGTTATTGTGAGGAACATGGCAATCGTTGCAAGAAGCTACGCGCGCATGGGAACTGTGTTGCCAAGTGGTGTATTGAGGAATCATGATGTGGCAATTGATGCAGGCCTTAGGGTCATCGAACAAATAGGACCAGGCTTTGGATTCCCAAAAGATCACCGCCCCGATTCCCACGGCAAGCCCTAGCACCACAATCACTGGCAGGCGCCATTGCAGAGGAGGGAAAAAGTGATTTACTACTTGCCAAATAAAGGACATAAAAGATCATTGAATAAAGATTCTGTGCCCTCCGAATGTAATACCCCATCAAGGAAATAGATAGGGCTTTGGAAAAGTTTTAGGCAAATAGTTGGCTGAAAAAGTGAGTACAATTGCGCATGGATTGGCTGATTTTCTGATCACAATGCGTGCTGAATTTGGATCTCGACATTCACAAATCGCAGTTGGGGCGAATGGCTGAGGAGCAGCTCCAATGTGGAACGGGTTTGCAACGAAAATCCCTGGCTCGATGGTTGCAAGGCGAGTATGCGAAAACGGAGTTGTTTCGTTTCTGTGTAATTGGCGGGCATCACCCCCAGAATGGATGCCGATCCTTGTTTGCCCAGGCGGTGTTCCCGGCCAAATTGGATTTGGGGTCTTCCCCTTGTGGTTGAAGGGATGGACCAGTTTGCCTGCCCAATCCAGCCAAAGGTTTTTGCTTTGAACCCTGCCTTGGCTTGGGTTTGAAGGATACTGGCTGAAAGCGCCAGAGATGCTGATTCCCGGGTGCGCTGGACCGTCAGACTGGCAAACCACTCCGCAGAGGTGTCCCGGGGCATCGCAATTCGGTCCTCCGCCCGCAGTTGCCATTCTCCGGCACTTACGGTCAAATTTGTGGAGTGAATCCAGCGGGACTCTTTTTGGCGCGAGGTGAGGCGCAAGGGAGTCTCGAGGCTATCCCGAATCGCATTCCAAAGAAAACCGTACTTGACAGAGCTTTTAGGAAAGGGCTTCTGTGCGCTCTTGAAAAAGACTAAGGGCCCGGAGCGGGCAAGGGGTTGCCATAAAAGGGCGGAGAATGGTTTGGGGGTGAGGCGAATAAAGGGAAACGCGCGTTTTGAATTTTGCATCCAACCGGCACGGAAAAGGCTGTCCCATTGGGAGGAGAGGGTGGCCAGGGTATCCCAGGAAAGGGCAAAATGGGTGGATAACCTAGCGTGGGTCAGCTGGAGCCACCCACCGCACATGGGGTTCAGGGGGGTAGGGATTCCCGCCTGACCTTCGCTCCAATGGCCCAGGCCGAGCTCCATTCCCGGTGTGATCCAGGCCGCTGACCAGGTCCGCAGGCTGGAGTCCCCGCTGGCCGAGGCCTTCCATGGATCCCGGAATCCCGAGGTGGACCAAAGGGGTTTGGGAATGTGGCCGGAGCTATCCAAAGTGAGCCGGATGCTCGAGTTTTCCCGTAGGGACTGGGATTCCGGCGCACCGGATGCAGGCCTCCGGGCCAATTCACGAATCTCTTCAACCTCCAAACGACTGAGAAGTCCATCGTCAAAAAGCCATTCAGGATCCTGGAAGGTGGTATCGCCAAGGGCGGTAATCAAAACAAACAGGGGAGCGATCATGAGGAATTAGACGAATCTCGCCATGGTTTTGTACGGGGTTAGCTATTTTTAATTCCATGAGTGAATTACGCAAAAAAATTCTGGGCGAAACTCGCCGTCTGGTCGTTAAAATTGGATCAAGGGTTCTGGTAGATTCCGAGCATGGGGGCGTTCGTGCTCCGTGGATTGCTGGGTTTACCGAGTCCGTGGCGAAGCTTCGCGCGGCAGGAAAAGAAGTCGTGGTGGTGACCTCTGGTGCGGTTGGTACGGGAATGGCTGTGCTGGGATATGCCACCAAGCCTGCAAACATTGCCGAAAAGCAAGCCTGCGCGGCCGTGGGGCAAATCGACCTGATGCATACGTACCGAGAAATGTTTCAGAGACAAGGGCTGGTGGCAGGGCAAATTCTGCTTACTGCAGATGATTTCCGGGACCGCGCCCGCTATAAAAATTTGCAAAATACCCTAAACGCCTTGCTGGCCAAGGGCGTAATCCCCGTGATCAACGAAAACGATTCCGTTGCCGTTGCCGAAATCAAAGTGGGCGACAACGACAAACTCTCTTCGGACGTTGCGCTATTTTTGGATGCGGATCTTCTCCTGTTGTTTACCGATGAAGATGGCTTGTTTGACGCCAATCCCAAGACCCATCCTGGTGCAAGATTGTTGCAGTTTGTCCCCGAAATTTCTGCAGAAATCATGGCCATGGCGGGCAAAGTCGGTGAAGCGGGCTCCGCGGTCAGCACCGGAGGCATGCGCTCCAAGCTTGATGCCATCAAGGCCGTGACCAAAAGTGGCTGCAATGCCTTCCTCGCCAATGGCATGAAGACCCTTCCCCACGAGGTGGTCCTTGGGGATGCGGTCGGTACATTGTTTGCCGGAGCCAAACGCAAATTGAATTCCCGTAGCCGCTGGCTGTCTTTTGTGAGCACCCCCAAGGGCGTCCTGCAATTGGACGCGGGAGCCGCCAGGGCGGTGCGCGAAAAACATTCGTCTGTTCTGCCCGTAGGGGTGACGGCGATCTCGGGTCGGTTCCGTGAGGGCGATCTGGTCGAGGTTCGGGATCCCGAGGGCAACAGCCTGGCGCGGGGTATTTCGCTTTTTGACGCCGCCACGCTGAAGTTGGTTTTGGGGCAAAAAACGGCTACGGTCAAAACCAGACTCGGTGCCGATGCTCCAGAAATGGTGATCCATAAAAACGACATGGTGCTGCTGTCCTGACCGCTGGGGCCCTGTTCCGGCCATGACATGCTTGTTGCAGAGTGGCCCGGCTGTCCTTGTCATGCCCGGCACGGCTATCACCGGTGCTTGCTGCTGCATTGTTCGGGCGCGATGCTGTGATGGCCCTTCCGGCCATGACAAAATCAACAGCATGACAAAAACAACGGCCTGATTCCTACCCGAATCTTGCCCCTCGTCATTTTCCCTATATTTAAGCCATGAAGATATTACTCGCCAATCCGCGTGGCTTTTGTGCCGGGGTCGATCGCGCCATCCATATTGTGGAACGTGCTTTGCTGAAATTCGGCAAGCCCATTTATGTCCGCCACGAGATTGTCCATAACAAGACAGTGGTGGATCGCCTAAAATTGTTAGGGGCGGTGTTTGTCGAGGATGTAGCAGAGGCTCCGGAAGGATCGGTGGTCATTTTTTCCGCCCATGGGGTGGCAGAGGAAATTTACATCCAAGCGAACCAACGTAAGCAGAAGGTTTTGGATGCATCCTGTCCACTGGTGAAAAAAGTCCATTTGAGTGCCAAACGGCAAAACAGTAATGGCTCCCACGTGATCTTGATTGGTCATGCAGGCCATGCCGAAGTGGAAGGTACTCTCGGCCAGCTTCCCCCCGGTGAAATGAGCCTGGTGGGGAGTGTGGAGGACGTGGAGGCCTTGATCGTTCCCGATGAACGGGAGCTGTCCTATGTGACTCAAACGACCCTTTCGGTAGATGAAACCCGTGATGTGATCGTCGCATTGAAGGTGCGTTTTCCTCTCATTAAAGGGCCTGAAAAGGGCGATCTGTGTTATGCCACGACCAATCGCCAGGCCGCGGTCCGGGTGCTATGCGATGAAGTGGGCTTGCTTCTGGTGGTCGGTGCATCCAACAGTTCGAATTCCAATCGCTTACGGGAACTAGGTTCCATGTCGGGACGCCCATCCTTTTTGATTGCGGATGCTGGAGATCTATTGCCCCAATGGTTTGAAGGAGTGGAAGTCGTTGGCGTCACCAGCGGTGCCAGCGCTCCCGAAGAAGTGGTGCAGCAGGTCGTGACATGGATTCAGGCCCGCTACCCAGGTTCCTCTGTGGAAAATCGGGTGTTGATGGAGGAGAATGTGAAATTCTCCCTGCCCCCTGAGCTCGATAATTAGCCTCAGGCAGCACAAAAGCAAATAGGTATATGTTGTTTCCCAATACTTGAGGAGTCCCCATGTCACAAGATATCCAAGAAATGCTAAAGAATCTTGCCGGACCCAATGTTTCCGATTTACACTTCAAGATTGGGCGTCCACCTCTGCGAAGGATCAACGGAGCCCTGCTCCCATCGGATTTACCTCCGGTAACTGAAGAAGCCATGACGGCCATGTGCATGGGTATGCTGGGCAAGGAACTTTGGACTCGGTTCTTGGAACAGCGGGAACTGGATACATCCTACTCCATTCCTGGATTTTCGCGTTTTCGTATCAGCTTGTTTTATCAGCGTGGCTCCATTGCTATGGTGATGCGTGCAATCACCTACACGATTCCAAATCTGGATGCTCTGGGTACGCCTCCCTCCTTAAAAGAAATTGCCATGTCGCCCCGAGGTCTAATTCTTGTTACCGGAGTTACTGGATCGGGCAAGTCATCTACTCTCGCAGCCATGATCGATCACATCAACGAAAATTGTCCCGACCATGTGATCACCATTGAAGATCCCATCGAATTTATCCATCGTGATAAAAAATCCTCAGTGAATCAACGTGAGATTGGTATTGATACCACGGATTTCGCGACGGCGTTCCGCGCAGCCCTGCGCCAAGATCCAGATACGATTCTCGTAGGGGAGCTTCGCGATTTAAAGACCATGCAAATCGCACTGCAGGCTGCCGAGACGGGGCATTTAGTATTCAGCACCGTGCATACCACGGACGCCAAGGAAACCATTGGGCGGTTTATTGATGAATTTCCTCCGCATCAGCATGCACAAGTGCGCATACAGCTTGCAACCAATCTTCGTGCAGTAATTTCCCAGCGACTTCTACAGAATATCGAAGGCACCGGACGCGTGCTTGCCTGTGAAATTCTGGTGGTAACGGCGGCCATTCGGGCGGCCATCATGGATGGCACAAAGGACAAAGAAATCCTAGGCCTCATGGAGCGTGGGGCGCAACACGGTATGCAATCTTTTGACCAGGATCTCATGCGCCTGTATCGGGAAAAGAAGATTAGCAAGGACGAGGCCATTTCCAATGCCACGTCGCCCATCGATTTCCAAGTCAAGCTTTCTTTGACCTAAGGCAGCGTAAGGGAATAAACGGTACATAAATTCGCCGAGAGATTTTTTCGATCTGCCGAGGCGCTCCCGCAGGAACTAGCAGGGGGCTCCTAATTCCGAGGACGGCAACGAAGGTGGGCGGAAAAAGATCCGGCGA
>CAIRAY010000106.1 GCA_903876665.1 uncultured Fibrobacterota bacterium
TCGCCGGATCTTTTTCCGCCCACCTTCGTTGCCGTCCTCGGAATTAGGAGCCCCCTGCTAGTTCCTGCGGGAGCGCCTCGGCAGATCGAAAAAATCTCTCGGCGAATTTATGTACCGTTTATTCCCTTACGCTGCCTTAGGGTGAATAACTATACTTCTGAGTAATGAAACTCCAACGGTTCACTTTCCTGGTCTGGTTTGCTCTGGCGTCTGCATTGCATGCCTGGACCGTTTCTCCGCACGCCCTTGCCGCGCAGTCCTCTCAAACGCGTGAATCGCAACTGCAAGAGTTCGGTGAGGTTTTCAAGCCCGAATTTGATACCTACCTCGGTCTCGGCTGGATGTATTTGCCTAAGCCCGACCAATCGCGCCTGTTCACTCCTTATGGGGAGCACAATGGCTTTGCCTTTCGTCACCGGCTTTCCATCTTTTTCCAACATCCCATGGATTCCTCCTCTTTGCGTCTGGGTTGGGCCTGGTGGGTAGAGCGCCAAGGTTGGGAGGCTGAAGACTTTTTACTCGTTCCATCGTATAGCAATTTGGGCGTGGCTCGTTCCATTCATACCACAGCCGTTACTTTGGCTGATTCCGCGCATGCGCTGGGTGCCGCACTCGGCGTCCAGTGGCTGAATCCCGAAAGCGGAAATAATCAAGTGCAGCAACCCGAAGAGGATTCCCTTTGGTGGTTTGGACATGCCACTTGGAGGCAATTCGCTACTCAGGCAGAATTTCATGGAGCCGAATTGTCCATGGTGCGCGCCAATGCAAATCTGGGCGCTCGCGCGCTCCGTGGAGGGGATTCGGTGGGTCTTTCGACCTATTTGCCGGATTGGGAGTTTTTGTGGCTACGTGGTGCCAATGACCCCATTCGTCTTACTTGGCGGCAGAATATTTGGCACCAGCAAATCTATGTCCATGCATCCGCCTGGCCTGTCCAAGGTCAGGAAGGTAGTGGCTCTCTTTTCTTTTACACCGATGCATCCCAACTTGTGGGCGCTGAGCTCGCTTTGCGACGCACTCGCGACGGCAAGGTACTGGTGGGTGGCGGAATCGAAGTTCCCTTTTTGCGGGTCTCCTGCAACCTTCCCCGAGAATACGATCAGTTTTTTGCAAGCCGTGGTACCCAGATCCTCGTTGAATTCCACATGAGTATTGGAGCCATCAAAAATCGAGCGATTTTCCGTCGCAATGCACCCCGTTCGGCCCGTATGGAAGTCGAAAGCGTCAAAAAAAGCGGAACTTCTGCGGCGGACTCCTCTGGAACCTGGGGTGGAAAATGACCCAACGTCTTCTGTTTCTTTCCCTGTTGGTTTTTGCGCTTTCTGGTTGCCTGACCCATTGGGTCGTGGATACCGAGACCCGCTTGCAGCTGGATAACCGCACATCTTTTGCTGTGGCCAATCTTCGGGTGGTGGCGGATGACGGCTCCCTGCCCCAGGTGGAGTGGATCCCAGATACCCTGCTACCGAATTCCCGTAGTCGTGTATACCAGGAAAACATGGTCGGTAAGTTTCATTTTGCCCTTTCCGTGCGGGACAGCACCTGTGGAGACTCCCTCTGCTGGAGCGAGCATAGCCTGGGCATAAGGTCCGTAGGTGGCGGCAGCATCCTCTGGCGCCTCGAAATTGTGACCGGAAACCTGCAAATCGAAGCCAAATAGCTATAATTCGCCCGTGTATCTTTCCAAGCTGAAAATTTTTGGATTCAAGTCCTTCGCCCAGAAGGCTGAAGTCCATTTTCCGGGCAATGGCCTCACCGCCGTAGTGGGTCCAAATGGCTGTGGAAAATCCAACATTGTGGACGCAATTCGCTGGGTGATTGGTGAGCAACGGGCAAGCCAATTGCGCATGAGCAAGATGCAGGACATCATCTTCTCGGGCACCGAAGATCGCCCGGCCATGAACATGGCGGAAGTCTCCCTCGTCATCAACAATGACCGAGGCCTGCTCCCCTCGGAATTCTCCGAAATTCAAATCACCCGGCGCGCCTACCGCAACGGGGATTCGGAATACCTGATCAACAATCAGGAATGCCGTCACAAGGATATCCAGAATCTGTTCTACGACACCGGAATGGGAGCAGCCTCCTACTCCCTCATGGAACAGAAGATGATCGACTCCATCCTCTCCGACAAGGCCGAGGACCGTCGGGTTCTTTTTGAAGAAGCCGCCGGAGTCAGCAAATACAAGCAGCAACGCAAAGAAACCCTGCGCCAACTCGAACGTGTCCGCATCGACATGGAGCGCCTCGAAGATAATTTGCGCCATGTGCGTCAGAGCGTCCGTCAGCACGAAAAGCAGGTGGCGCGCGCCGAAGAATGGAAAAAAGTCCGCGACCGTCTGCGCAGTCTCGAGCTTTCCATGGCGGTCGACAAATTCACCGAAGAGTCCGACCATCTAGCGGTTTTCGAATCATCGCGCAAAAAAATTGCCGATGAGCAAACCGACCTGCAAACCCGCCTAACCCTGCTCGAAACGCAATTGCAAGAAAAGCGTCTTTCCATTTCCGGTGACGAAGAAGAATACCGCGAACTGGAAGCGAAGGTTTCCGCTGAGAACCGTGAAATCCAGGAAATGAATAGCCAGTGCGCACTGTTGCGCAATCAAAGGCACAATCTCGAAACCAACATCCGGCGCTTCCGCGAAGAAATCGCCCAAAGTCAAGAACAAATCGAAGACCTCACCCGTCAGCAACTTGAAGGGGAGCGTTTTCTCGCCGAGGTGGAAGCCACCGGCGACCTCTCTCCGGAGCAGGAGCGCCTTGAGGAATCCTGTCAGGTCTTGCGCGACCGGGTCGAAGAATTAAAGGATAACCGCCGTCGCTTAACCCAGGTGGAACGGTCCGCCCGCGAAGAGGTGAACCGTCTCAAGACCCGTTGGGAACGAGTCGACGCAGAATTAGGGCAATTACAGATCCAGATTGACTCCCTTTTGGCGGAACAATCTGGCTTTGCCAAACAATCCTCCGACATTTCACAGGAACTGATTCGCCTCGAAAGTGATTCCCGCGAACACCAAGCCGCCCAGGCTCTCGCCGACGAGCAACTTCTGGTTCTCCATGGCCGTTTGGAAGATGCCCGCGTCCTTTTGCGGCAGAGCGATACCCGTGAACGAGAAATCGAACGCGAACGCATGGGGCTTCAATCCCGGCACGATGCACTGGAACACATGCGCCACGCGGGTGCGGGCCTGGACGCTGGCGCCAAATGGATTCTGGACAACCGTTCCCAGGGTGTCCTCGGCTCCATCGCGGACCGTGTGCGGGTGCTCGCTCATTTGCCTCTGGTGGAATATTGCCTCGGTGGCGCTCTTCAGGCTCTGGTTCTCGAATCTCCAGATCTCGTCTCGGGTGTTTTAGATGCATTGGACGGGGCCAAGGCGGGCCGGGTAAATCTTGTGCTCCCCCATGCGGGCAAGGGTTTCGTGCGGCCGTCCGTTCCTGTTGCTGAGGGCGTGGTTGGCTGTGCCCGCGATTTCGTGGAAGCCGATTCAAATCTATCCCCATTGCTCGATTACCTTTTGGGCCGTTGGATTCTGGTGGACGACTTTTCCGCTGCTATGCGCTTGGCCGGCTCCACTCAGGACGGTGACTTGTGGTTTGTGGCGCCGGGTGGCCGGGCTGTGCATGTTTCTGGACTTGTGCGTGGTGGACTCGGCAAGGGCGATGGCGCGGGCCTCCTGAGCCGTAAGGCCGAAGAGGAATCCATTCAGGAACGCCTCCATGGCATCCAAACGAATCTGCAAAATTTGCGTAACGAAGTCCAGGCCAGTCAAGAGCTCGTGGCCGAAATGGAACAGCAAAAATCATCCCTTTCCAGCGACCGCCAGGATCACCTGGCCCGGTATCGCGAAGCGGACGCCATGCTTCGCGTGGCCAAGGCCCGCGAACAATCCATGCGCGAGCAGTCTGCGCGCGTAGAACGCTCCATCGCCGATTTGCATGCACGTCGCACCAAGGCCGAATCCGAAAGACTTTCTGACAGCGAGCTCGCCACCGCCGAATCCCATTTGCGCCAGGCCGAAGGCGATCTGGGGCGCGTTTCAGGGGAGTGCGACGAAATGGAAATGCAGCTTCGTAACAACGAAGATGATCTGCGCGACATTAAGGCGCGCCGACAGGAATCTGTTCTGCAAGTAGCCAATGGCCGCCAAGGTCTCAAAAGCATTTCCCAACAGTTAGGGCTTCACCAAAAAATTCTCGATAGTCGCCAAGCCGAAATCGAAAAGTCCGAAGCCGATGCCGAAAAAATTGCCTCTGCCCTAGAGGGCGTCGAAGAGCAAATACAAATGCGCAACAACCGCTTGGGCGATGTGGAAGCCAAACGCGATGTGGCCAAAGAGAAATACGATGTCCTGGTCGGGGCCCTCGAGGAATGGAACGATGACATCCGCAAAGTCAATGCTCTCCTGCGCGAAAAGGATGGCCATTTGCGCGATGTGGACCAGCGTGTCCTGACTCTCCGTGCAAACCACGACCGCATCAAAGAGCGCATCTTCGAAGCGTGGGAATTCGATCTCGACAATACCACGGAATTTTCGCGCTTGGAATATGACGAAAAGGATTCCCCTAAGGAAATCCGCGAGCTCAAAGAGCAGATGAAGAAGATCGGTCCCGTAAACACCACCGTGATGGAAGACTACGAGGCCGAAAAGAAGCGTCTGTTCGAGGTGGAGGCCCAATTCGACGATTTGGACCGTGCTCGCAGCTCCCTCGAACGCACCATCGACAAACTCGATAAAATCGCACGCGAGCGCTTTCTGGATACATTCCGTCAAATTCAGCGCAATTTCCAAGATGTGTTCTCAAGCCTAATGATTGGTGGCGAAGGCAAACTCACTTTGCAAGAAGACGTGGATCCCCTCGAAGCCGAAATTGAAGTGAATGCGCGACCTACTGGCAAAAAAATGCGTGGCGTCAAGGCCCTTTCCGGTGGCGAGCGCGCGCTTACGGCAACCTCGCTCCTATTTGCCCTTTATATGGTCAAGCCCTCGCCTTATTGCATCCTGGACGAAGTGGACGGTCCGCTGGATGACGCCAACATTGGGCGTTTCGTGGGTCTGCTCCGTCGCTTCAGTCGCCAAACCCAGTTTATCGTGGTGACGCACAACAAGCGCACCATGGCCGCCTGCGACATGCTCTACGGTGTCACTCAAGAAATCAAGGGCATTTCGCGTATTGCCTCGGTCCAACTCGACGAAGCATCGTCGCTGGTCAAGTAACCCAAAAATCAACAGTCTCGTTACCGAAATTTGAGGAAAATCCCATTCCGATTTCCTTCCGGACAGGCCGAAATTTTGGTATGATTCAGAGGGGTTGGGCTGCTAATTAAAAACCAAGGGGGGAGTGGCGAATGACGGGCACACCAAACAAAACAATTCTCCTTGTAGAAGACGAAGCGCTAGTTGCCACGGTTCAAAAGATGGCCTTGCAGAACTATGGCTATCAGGTTCTCATTGCAAATAATGATGAAGTCGCCATTGAAACCGTAGAGAATACTCCGGGAATCGACCTGATCTTGATGGATATGGATTTGGGGAAAGGCCGGACCGGGTCCCAGGCTGCAAAGACGATATTAAAAAGCCACAATATTCCGGTGGTATTTCTCTCTGCCCACACCGAGCCCGATGTGGTGGCTTTGACTGAGACCATTACCTCCTATGGCTATGTGGTAAAAAACTCGGGCATCACGGTGCTGGATGCATCCATCAAAATGGCATTCAAACTATTCGAGGCAAACCAGAGAGCTTTTTCAGGAGATATTGGATCATTTAATGTTGATTTCATGACGGGCCGATGGGAAGCATCCGATGAGGTGAGAACAATTCTTGGACTTGGAAAGGATTATGACCGGACCATTTCCGGCTGGCTAGGGACTGTGTTTCCTGAGGATCGGGAAAAGGTGGTCTGGTATTTAAAGGAAGAGGTCGTTGCCAGGCGTAGATCGTTCACAAAGGAATACCGAATTCATCGCAAGTCCGATGGGGCCATTCGTTCGGTTCTCGGGATGGGGGAACCCCAATTCGACTCCACGGGTGTGATTATTTCCTTAATAGGTACCATTCAGGATGTCACTGATCGCAGGCGGGCAGAGGTGGACTTGGGTCGTTGCCACGAAACCATCAACCGCCAAAACACCATGATTTCATCGCTTTTACAAGGACTTCCCATAGGGGTATTGCTGGTGGAGGCTCCAAGCGGAAAGCCTCTGATGGGTAATGAAACGGCGTGCAAGTTATTGGGGCGCAAAGCTTTCCCCGACATCACGAGGCGAAATCTTCTGGAAATATACACCGCCCAGAAAATGGATGGTCGAGATCCATTACCCCCGGAGGAAACCGTAATTTTGCAGGGTTTGCGGGGAAGCTCCGCTCATTTGGACGATGTGCCCATTGAGCGTCCGGACGGAACCAACAAGCATCTGGAAATATTCGGATCCCCCGTCAAGGATGATCAGGGCCGGATCTGGGCTAGCCTGGTGAGCTTCTTGGACATTAGCCGCCAGAGAATTGCCGAAGACAGGGTGAAGAGCCTAGTGGCAGAAAAGGAATCCCTTCGCCAAAAAGTCCAGAATGGAGTGGTGAACATGATGAATACCCTGACGAGCCTTCTTTCCCTTCAGACCGAGGATCAAAGAAAAGTTGCCAACCGGGTTCAGGGCTTGCTTCAGGTTTACAGCAAGCTGTTTCAATCGGACAATTTCACCAATATTCCGGTGGCAGAATTTATTTCCGCAATGGTGGATGACTTGGTGAAAAATTTCCCTAGCGGTTCCCCGGTAAAAATTGTCAAGCAGATCGATGCTTTTGTTTTGGATGCGGACACGGTGCAGCCCCTGGGGATGATCATGCAAGAAATCCTGAAGAACATTATGGAGCACGCATTTACCGGAGTGGAGGACCCCAAAATCACCATTGACGCATCCATTAAGGATTCCCATGTTTCCTTATCTATTGAAGACAACGGAGTTGGCGTTCCGCAGTCCATCGATTTGGAGAACTCTCCCGGATTGGGGTGGAGTTTGGCGGGAATCCTGGTGAAGCAACTTGGGGGGACCATTCGCCTGGAACGGAAATTGGGCACCAAGGTGATCCTGGACTTTGAAAACGGAACCTGCCTATAAATCCCCAAAATTTTTCCGCCATTCATTTCATCAAAATGCTATAATCCAGGGAGGAACATACCAAAGGTTGAACGAATGATTCAAGGCGAAAAGAAGAAAACAATTCTCTTGGTGGAAGATGAATCCACCATTGCCATGGCACAGACCATGACCCTGCAGAACTATGGATACCAAGTAATTGTGGCGAGTACCGGAGAAATTGCCGTCCAGACCGCAAATAATATTCCCAACATCGATCTGATTCTCATGGACATTGATTTAGGGAAGGGAATGAATGGTCCCAAAACGGCGAAGGCCATTCTAAAAACTCACGACATTCCAATTGTTTTCTTATCGAGCCACACCGAACCTGAAGTGGTGGCTTTGACCGAGACGATCTCCTCTTATGGTTACGTGGTAAAAAATGCGGGCATCACGGTGCTCGATGCTTCCATCAAAATGGCATTCAAACTATTCGATGCCAAGCGAAAAATTGTTGAGAATGGATTGATGCTCAATGCCATGATCGCCAACATATCCGATGTCATTGTCGTGGTTGACCCGAATTGCAGCCTCAAGTATGCCAGTAGCAATATTGAAAATTATTTTGGTTGGCGGCTACAAGAGATCAGTGAAGGTTCATGTTGGACATTTGTTCACCCGGATGATCTCGAAAGAGTCCAAGCCGATTTTATTTCCTTGCTACAGCAGGATAGGAATCGTAAATCCCTCCAGTTTCGCATGCAATGCAAAAGTGGAGAATTCAAATGGATAGGACTCACGGGAGTCAATCTAGTCAATGACTCCATTATTGGGGGAGTCCTTTTGAATTTCAGTGACATATCGGAACGAAAACGCAATGAGCAACACATCAAAAATCTTCTCAGTGAAAAGGAGCTGATCCTCAAAGAAGTTCATCACCGGATCAAGAATAATTTGAGTACGGTTTATAGCTTGTTGCATTTTCAAGCCGAAAACATGCAGCAACCCGAGGCATCCTCCGCCCTCAAGGACGCGGCCATGCGAGTGCAGAGCATGCTCCTCCTTTACCAAAAACTTTTCCAAATCGACCGTTTCAGTGATGTCTCCATGAAAGCGTACTTACCTCCCCTGGTAGATGAAATCGTGGCAAACTTTCCTGATCACACAACCATTTCCATCGAAAAGAATGTGGAAGATTTTATCCTCGATAGTCGAACCGTCCAGCCCCTCGGGATCATTATCAATGAGCTTCTCACCAACATCATGAAGTATGCCTTTGTGGGGAGGACCCATGGCAAAATTATTGTTTCAGCCGCGCTCACTGAAAACCGAGTTGTGCTTTCCCTTGAGGACGATGGTCTTGGATTGCCCGAGTCCATTGATTTTGAACATTCAACCGGTTTTGGCCTGATGTTGATCGGGATTTTGGTCAAGCAGTTGGCCGGGTCAATCCGCATTGATCGAGGCCATGGAACCAAGGTCGTTCTAGAGTTTGAACCATGATTATTATCCTGTCATCTTCGCGGTCCTTTCTCCGTCATCCTAGCCCCCGTGGGGGGTAAACCCCAGCCGGGATCCGGTCGTTTACCTGTGACCGGTAGAATTTCTTTTCTGTCATCCCCGGCACGGGGATCGCCGTACATGTAGTTGAGTTCTGTGGTCCCCGTGCCGGGGATGACAAAATGACCCGGGAAGACCTATATGCCGGTAACGTCCAATCCAGACCTGACCATAAAGGAACGTTTTTATGAATCGAATGACCTTCTCCCTTTTACTCCTTCTGGCCCTGCTTGCCGGTTGTTCCAAAAAAGACAAAATCGGTCAAAATTCGGATACCTGGGCGCCGTATTTGCATAGCCATACCCAGGGTGAAATCTCCCGCTTTGATCCCTTGCGAATTCGCTTTGTGGAGGGCCAGGTTACAGAATCCAGCAAAGGTTCGGAATTCAAAGGGCGCCTGGAATTGGAGCCTTCAGTCCCGGGCAAGCTAACCTGGGAAGATCCCTCGACGTTGCTTTTCACGCCAAACTCCCCTTGGGACGCAAAGGTGAAATATATCGCCAAGCTGTATCCGGATAATTTGCAGGGAGTCCCCCAAGGCCTTCCGCCATATTCCTTCACGTTCTCCGCGCTAAGCCAATCCATGGAAATCCAGTTGGAAGGCTTTGCGCCCTCTTCCCCTACGGACAAGTCTTTCCAGGATCTTTCTGGCTATTTGATCACCACGGACAAGTCCCTTCCCTCCGAGGTCAAGGACGTACTCAGTGCTATGCAGAACAATCAAGAGCTCGCTGTCGTCTGGACTTTCGACCCCCAGGGACGCAAGCATCTATTCCAAATTAAAAAGATCCTCCGTGTCAAAAAAGAAGGAAAAATTGATATTAAATTGATTCCCAAAAAACTGGGGATTGATGCGCAGGACTTTGTGCGAACCCTCATTGTCCCTTCCATCCTTCAGTTCACCCTGCTTTACGCCAAGGCGGAGCAGGTTCCGCAGCAATTCATTCACCTGCAATTTTCAGATCCGCTTGACCCTAACGCAAACTACGCGGGACTCATTCAGGTTACCGGGCAGAACGACTTGCGCTTTACGGCGCAAGGAAATACCCTCAAGGTGTTTTTCAAAAGACGCGTGGTCGGTTCCGTGGATTTGAATATTTCGGGGAACCTGGCTTCTGCAAGTGGAAACGCACTCAAAAATGATGTTCGCACATCTCTGGAATTTAAAGTGGAACTCCCTGGCCTTCGCTTTGTGGGCAAAGGCGTGATCCTTCCCGATGCAGAAAAAATTACCGCTGCTTTCGAGGCCGTGAATTTGAATGCGGTCGATGTAGAAGTATTCCAAATTTTCGAAAATAATATGGGTCAATTTTTCCAATCGAATACTCTAACAGAAATGAATGACCTCAAGCGGGTGGGACGTTACCTCTGGCGGAAAAAAATCACCTTAGAATCCGATAGCTCCGCTCCCGGCGAATGGACTCGTTATCAGCTGGATTTAAGTGATCTCTTGCGCTCCCATCCCAATAGTCTTTTCATGGTGCGCCTCCTCATGAATCCAGTCTATTCCACCTATCCCTGTTCCGAAGAAAAGGAATCCCAGCTCAAGTCCGTCAAGCAGACGGGCTTCCAGGACTGGGAGGACATGTATGTGGAGAGTGAGCCGAGCGCGTGGGATTCTTGGTCTGGAAATGAGGGCGAGGGTGGGGATGGTGAAGCCGGAGAAGATGAAAATAGCGGCCGCTATGATGATCCATGTTCTCCCTATTACTACACCCGTGATGCATCGCAAAACTTTATTTCCTCCGATGTGGGCTTGATTGCCAAGCAAGGGCGCGATGGTCAATTATTTGTCTCTGCTCTGAGCATCAGTGGGGCCGAGCCCATGAGCGGCGTGTCCCTTCAGGTTTTCAATTTTCAGAATCAAAAGATTGCAGAGGGACAGACCAGCAGTGATGGCCAATGGACCGGGACTCCCAAGGGCGTGCCTTTCTATATCCGCGCACAGTCGGGTGGCAAAATGGGCTACCTCAAAGTCAATGTGGCCACCGCCCTTACGGTGAGCCACTTCGAGGTCGGAGGTGAAGAAATTCAGCGTGGCCTTAAGGGTTACATCTATGGGGAGCGTGGCGTTTGGCGTCCGGGTGATTCCCTCTATTTGACCTTTGCCCTGGTGGACCCCCAGAATACTTTGCCCGAAAACCACCCCGTGCGCATGGAGCTTCGTACCCCAACCAATTCCCTGTTCGGCTCCCAGACCCAAAACCTGGGCAAGTCCGGATTCAATACCTTCCGCATGGCCACTGATCCGAGCTCGCCCACTGGGGCCTGGAGAGTCAAGGTTTCCGTGGGAGATGTGTCTTTCGAAAAGGGGATCAGTATTGAAACGGTGAAGCCCAACCACCTCAAAGTCAATATGGATTTTGGAAGCGATACGTTGTATTCCACCGATTTTTCTGGATCGGTATTTTCCCAGTGGCTACATGGCGCAGACGCCGCTGGCCTCAAAACCGATGTCAATGTTTCTCTGAGTGGAGCAAGCCTGAAGTTTGGACGCTATGCAGATTATGAATTCAACGATCCGGTGCGAACCTTTGAAGGTGAACGGAGTGAAATTTTTTCCGGGATTTTGGGTAATGACAGTCGCGCCGAGTTTACTTCGAGCCTTTCCATTGAAAACCCGCCTCCGGGCTTGCTTGAAGCCAGCTTCTCTACGCGTGTATTCGAGGAGAGCGGAGACTTTAGCATTGACCGCATTCGTGTGCCACTTCATTATTATGACAACTATGTCGGCATTAAAACCCCTAAGGGGGATGTTTCCCGAGGCATGCTTTTAACCGACACAACCCACAGAATCCTGATTTCAGGGATCTCTAATAAAGGTAAGCCAGTCAATCTGAAAAAGGTCCTTGTTTCCATCTCCAAGGTTGAGTGGCAATGGTGGTGGGAAAAATCGGCATACAACCTCAGCAGTTACGAGAGTCGCAGTAATTTCACTGTGCTGCAACAAGGCGAAATTGAAGTTAAAAACGGTCAGGGAGTTTGGGATTTCAAAATCAATTATCCCGAATGGGGCCGCTACCTGATTCGCGCTTGCGATGCCAGCGCAAGCAATGCGCATTGCACCGGCAAAATCGTATACATCGACTGGCCCGGTTGGGCGGGTCGTGCTGGAGCCGAAGACGGAGGCGCAGGGGCTACCATGCTGAGTCTTTCGAGCGACAAAAAGAAATACAATGTAGGGGAGACAGCTATTCTCCAAATCCCTGCGGGCAAGTCTGGACGCGCACTGCTCAGCATCGAAAACGGAAGCCGCATTTTATCGAGCCAATGGCTTGAAACAGTTCCCGGTACCAACAAGGTCGAGCTAAAAATCACTGCCGACATGGCCCCCAATGTCTATGCGCATGTGACTCTCGTCCAGCCCCACCGCAACAAGGACAACGACTTGCCCATCCGCCTATACGGAGTCATTCCCCTGTTGGTCGAAGACCCTGAAACCCATTTGGAGCCCATGGTTTCGGCTCCCAAGGAAATCCGGCCCAATACGAAATTGGATATCCAGGTTCGCGAAAAGAATGGTAAGGCCATGGATTACACCCTGGCGATCGTTGACGAAGGCCTGCTTGGGTTGACGCGGTTCCAAACGCCGGATCTGTGGAAGGAATTCAACAAGAAAGAAGCGCTGGGAATAAAGACCTGGGACATGTACGACTATGTAGCCGGGGCCTACGGCTCCTCCTTGGAACGGATGTTGGCCCTCGGAGGCGATGGAACGGGCTCGGGTGGGGAAGAGCAGGGCCAAAAGCGGTTTCCGCCTCTGGTGCGCTTCTATGGCCCCTTGCATCTGGCCGCAGGCCAAACCGCAACCGTAGAGGTTCCCATCCCCGAATACATGGGTGCCGTGCGGGCTATGGTGGTTGCTGGCAAAGGCCTCGCCTTTGGGCTGGCGGAGCAAAGCATTCTGGTCAAGCGCCCCTTGATGGTGCTGGCCACCATTCCGCGGGTGATGCGGCCTGACGAAGAAGCCGTTATTCCGGTTACCGTCTTTGCCATGCAAAATGGATTGGGAGATGTAACGGTGTCGTTAAAAACTCAAGGCCTTCAGGTTTTGGGAGCATCTGAGCAAATCGTATCCCTAAATAAGTCAGGGGAAAAATTGGTTTACTTCCGTGTGCGCAGCCCAGGCTACTTGGGTGGGGCAAAGCTGGCCTTTACTGCAAAGGCCAAAGGAGAAGTCGCCACCCAGAATACCGATCTGCAAATTGTGGCTCCCAATCCACGTTCCACCATTTCGGTGAATCGAACCTTGGAACCCCACGCGAGCTGGAGCGATTCCCTGGCATTCCATGGGATCACCGGGACTAACCGCCAAACCCTGTATCTATCGAGGATTCCGGACTTGAACCTGGAAAGTCATTTGAATGCATTGATCGGGTATCCGCATGGTTGCGTGGAGCAAACCACCTCGAAAGCGTTCCCGCAACTTTACCTGAAAGACTTGGTTCAGCTTAGTCCCCAACGGTTGCAGGACGTTTTGGGTAATGTGACTGCGGGTATCCAAAAATTGAAGACCTTCCAAATTTATGATGGAAGTTTCTCCTATTGGCCCGGCAATGAGGCTGGGGATCCTTGGGCCACAAGTTATGTGGGTCACTTTTTGCTGGAAGCCTCGCGCCAGGGGTATGCAGTTCCGCCCGAAATGTTAAGCAGGTGGAAGCAATACCAGACTAAAGAAGCGGGCAAGTGGTCGAGCGTGGCCAATTCCCGCGACGAGGAGGTGCAGAGTTACCGGCTGTTTACTTTGGCGCTGGCCGGGGTACCAGACATGGGAGCCATGAACCGGCTCCGTGAAAATGTGGCATTGGCTTCGCTTCCGCGCCTAGAGCTAGCTGCCGCATACGCACTCGCGGGTCGCAAGGATGTTGCCCTCGAACAGGCGGGCTTGGCCGAAAAGGCAAGCCCAGGAGCGGTCAACGCAGACTACTATTATGGAGAAGATTTGCGCAATTCCTCCATGCAATTGCTGATGCGCTTTACCGCAGGCAAGTCCCAGCAAACTTTTGAACTTGCTAAGGATATTGCCTCTAAATTTGGGACGCAAAGTTGGTGGAGTACACAGTCCACGGCTTGGGCCTTGATGGCGCTAAGCCGCACTTATGGAGGTTCTTCGGCAAAAACCATTAAAGCTACACTCGCGATCAATAATCAAAATCCACAAGCCTTTCAAACCGAAAAACCGATCCTGTTGGAATCTCTGAAGGCAGGTGGCAATGCAAACCGTAAAATGCAGTTTACTGTTACCAGCCATTCCGATGTTCCCGTGTTTGTACGTATAGCGAATTCGGGAATATCTCCCGCCGGTACCCAACAAAAAGAGAGCGTTGGATTGTCCCTGGTAGCTTCGTTTACCGACCTGGAAGGCCGTTCTCTTGGGGTTTCGAATGTGGGCCAAGGCACGGATTTTGTCTATTGGATTTCCGTTTCCAACACCACCAATCGACCTGTGCAGAATGTGGCGCTTACCCAGCTGGTTCCCTCGGGCTGGGAAATCCTCAATACCCGTCTGGATGGCACACAAAGTGCATCCTTAGGTGGCGTCAAAGCAGACCGCCCCGACTACTTCGACCAGCGTGACGACCGGGTGTATTCCTATTTCTCTCTGACAGCAGGAGCGACCAAAAAGTTTCCCATTTTAGTCCATTCCAGTTACCTTGGAGAATTCCTAATGCCTGGAGCCTACGCCGAAGCCATGTACGACAACAACTACAAAGCCTCGCTCGAGGGAGCCAAAACCAAAGTGGTGGAGTGAAAATTTGCAAACACCGAAATGGGAATTCACAGTCACCACGCGCAGACGAGGGGTCCAGGGTATCCATTGGCGCGGTTGTCATTGCGACCACCGTCACCCCTGCGCAGGCGGGGGTCTAGGATGCAACTAGCCATCCCCTGGTCCCCTGTCATCCACGGAACGGCCGATGTGCTGCCAGTTACGGTTACTGGCAGCTATGCAAAGCTTGGCCACTTTTGGCTTCGCCAATTTGCACACAGTGGAGCACTATCCACTGTGTGGAGGATCACCGTGTTTGTCGCACAGTTCTGTGATTCCGATGCAGTGGACGACAAAAGATTAGGGCGGTAATGCGCATTCCTCGTCCATCTAAAAAGGTTTACTGGGTTCTTGGAATTGCTTTATTGCTTCTCCTGATCTCCTTTATTTTGTGCCTCCCGGACCCTCTTTTCCGTACGCCCCTTTCCCCAGTTTTATTCTCCCGGGATGGCAATTTATTGGACGCCAAAATTGCCAGGGATGCCCAGTGGAGGTTTCCGGCGATAACCGATACGATTCCTTTCCGCTACAAAGTGGCTCTATTGGCTTTTGAAGACCATCGCTTCTATTCCCACGGGGGTGTGGATTTTCGGGCACTGGGACGAGCCATGTTGCAAAATTTAAAAGCGACAAAAATTGTCAGTGGAGCGAGCACCTTGAGCATGCAAACTATCCGCGCTTCCCGCCAAGGGCGTCCCCGCACCTTTTCGGAAAAAGGCATCGAGATGGTTTTGACCTTGCGCATGGAATTGCGCTATTCCAAGTCCGAAATATTGCGCATGTACGCCAATCATGCACCTTTCGGTGGGAACATCGTTGGGCTTGAGGCCGCCTCCTGGCGATATTTTGGCCGTTCACCCGGGCAGCTCAGCTGGGCCGAGGCCGCGTTGCTCGCGGTGTTACCCAACAATCCTGCGATGCTTCATCTGAAAAGAAAACGGAATTTGCTCCTGGAAAAGAGGAATCGACTGCTACACCGCCTATGGGTTGAAGGGCAAATTGACTCGACTCAGTATGGCTTAGCCCGTGCCGAGCCACTTCCTGGGACCCCGCTACCCTATCCTCACCATGCTGCCCATTTGCTTAATTCACTTTTTGCAACGGGGCGTGGGCCGGTATTGCGTACAACATTGGATGCCAATATCCAGGAGAAAGTAACCATTGTTTCCGGGGAAGAAGCGAAAATCCTTAAGCTCCAAGGGGTGGCGAATCTTGCTGTAATCGTGGTGGAAAATTCGACCATGGCTGTGCGTGCCTACTTGGGCAACACCCCCGAGGCCAATGGGCAGGCGCAGGTTCAAGGATCCTTTGTGGATTTGATTCGGTCGGAACGGAGCACTGGGAGCATTCTCAAACCCATGTTGTATGCATCCATGCTCCAAGCCGGCGAAGTATTGCCCAATACTCTGGTAGCCGATGTCCCCGTTTCCTTTGGGGGTTACATGCCACAGAACTACGACCGGAGTTACCGGGGTGCCGTAGCTGCAAAAATCGCCTTGGCCCAGTCCTTGAATGTGCCCGCCACCGGGATGCTACGGGACTACGGAGTCGATCGTTTTTATGGTCAGCTGCAAAATTTGGGCATGACCACGTTGCACCGTAAGGCCGAGGACTATGGCCTCTCGTTGATTCTTGGTGGCGGGGAAGGCTCCCTCTGGGAAATTTCGAGTATGTACGCCTCCATGGCCAGGGCTGCTACGCGTTACACACAAGGTAATTCCGGATGTGCCTCTCCGCTTTTCGTTCTTTCTCCGGACTCCGCGGGGTCCCTGGCGGAACGGACGGGGTGTAAGCCTTATGTGTTTTCGCCTGTGGTTTCCTGGCTCACCATGAGCGCCCTGCGCGAAGTCAACCGGCCCGAAGCCCAGGCCTATTGGTCAAATTTTTCTAGCTCCCAGGTGATCTCCTGGAAAACGGGAACATCTTTTGGACACCGGGATGCCTGGGCGGTGGGAGCGACGCCGCAGTACACCGTGGGCGTGTGGGTCGGCAATGCCGATGGAGAAGGTCGGCCCGAAATCATAGGCCGTAGCGCTGCTGCTCCGGTAATGTTCCGGGTTTTTGCTCAGCTTCCGCAACAGCATTGGTTTTACAAGCCTATATTGGGGTGGCAACAAATCCAAATATGCCCCATTAGCGGGTTCCCTGCCTCTCCCGATTGTCCTAAATCCGACAGCGTGGACGTTCCTGCTGGCCCCCTGCAATTGGAGCCCTGCCCTTTTCATCGCAAAATTTTTACCGACGCCACCGGCAAGTGGAGGGTGCACGCTACATGCTCCAAAACCCTGGTCCCCAAGTCGGTGTTTCTATTGCCTTCGGACCAGCAGTTCTATTTTCATTCCTTCATCAATGATGCCACGGTAACTCCTCCATGGCATCCAACATGCGCAATGGGAACCTCGGACCAGGATGCTCCCCTGGTGGTTTACCCAGCCGCCAACGCCCAAATCTATTTGCCCATTGACCTGGATTCTAAACAAAATCCCTGCATATTCCAGGCTACCCACCGACGTGACCAAGAGGAGCTGTTTTGGCATTTGGATGGCAAATATTTGGGGAAGACCACCAAGCCCCATACCATGAAAGTGCTGGCCGATTCTGGCGCTCATCGCCTAACCGTGGTGGATGAAGAAGGAAACCAAACCCTGCGCAAGTTTGTATTCCTCCGCAAAGCTCTATAAAAATAAGTTCCTCGATTACAAAAGTGGTAAGGGTTCCCATGTGATCAGAGGGGCAATATGTCTGCGATTGCGTCCAAGATCGGCGTAATGAGCTACCTCGTAAACATGGCTATCGCTATGAAATCGCTGATTGGCCCGGTGTAATGAGGCAAAGGAAGGCACCAGACCAAATGAATCCAAGGAAAGAATTCGTCTGCGGATGCTCTCGGGGTCGGTGATGCAGATTGGCATTCCTTGTTGGTGAAGCGCAAGGAACATTTGAATCCCCTCAGCGAGGCGAGTGATTGCCGGCGCGTGGATCCGCACATGGAACCCCGTCGCCCCAGGCGTTGGGCGAAAGACCGCGAGGTCAATGTGCGTGGTGTTGCCTCCGCGTTTGATTTCCCAGGGGTGGCCTCCCTGCGTGCGCAACGGGTGTCGAAGGTCGATCCAGTCCGCAAAGGCCTTAGGGGAATCGTGCTCAATTTCAAGAAGCCCCTCGTGCCTGCCATCCGCAAATTGTCGGTACAATTCCCTGCCACTCAGGCTTTCGTCAATCTCATCTTCTGGATCTTTTGCAGCCAAATAGGCAACCTTGCAGTATGCGAAATAGTCATTGGCCGACATGGATGGTATTTCATTACGCTTTTGACATTCCCCAGTTTCTACCAAAGCCACAAAGGACTGGGCTACTGGTTTTGTCAATGTATTTTGTAGGTCGTAAAAATCCGGATTGTATTTTCGAACCACGGCCGCTGGAACCGTACCGTATCGATATTCTAGAGGGTAATCGCAAACAACCTTTCTATGGGCAGCCAGCCAATCCTTGCGGACAAATGATAGCCAAATAAGAGCTTCAGTGCACAAGGATTCCCAATATCTTTCGCAGTCATAGCCTAATGTTTGAGCCGCTGGCGATTGCCATTGCCGATGTCTATCCTCTTTTGCCGTGGCTTCTAACAAATACCAAGTGTCTTTGTAATGAACGACATGAAGGTGATGCCAAAAACCCCGCCGGTCAGGAAACAGAATCACCCAGACTCGATCCAAGGAAACGACTTCGAAGCGAAAATCCCTAAGAGCGGAAAGGAAGTTGGAAATGGACATGGAACCTACCCCAAATCAAACCACTTGTAGCCCTGATTGCCCATCACCGCGCAAACCGCCGTCTTGACCGTGTAGTGCGGGAACTCGGCCAGCACATCGGCCTTGTATTGCTGTACTTGGCTCACATGGTCCTCGGGTGCTTCGATAAGAGATTCTGGTGTGACTTTGCTTGAATTGGGGTAGTACTTGAATTCGACCAGCCACATCTGGTTTTTGTACATGCCCTCGGGCCGGCCGAGCATCTCGAAGTCGCTGCGCCCGCTATGGCGCTGGGCCTCGATGGCAAAGGAAAAATGACGTGGCAAATAACGCGTGCACAATTCAAAGAAGGTCGAACGCACAAAGTTTTCGTTCACTTTGTCGAAAGCCTGTGCTGGCATTTGCCCTAGGTACACCTTGACATAGCCGCCAAAAAGCGCGCCCAGATCGAGGTCGCTCTGGAACCGCTCAAAATACGAGTTGTACCCTTTAGTGACAATAACCCGCGCAAGGGTCGTGTAATAGTCCGCAAAAATGCTCGTCAATGTCTGGTTCGGAAATCCCAAGGTATGGTCGGACTTGATGCTCAGCATCCCTAAAAAGAACAGGCTTGCCGGGTAGTGGTCCTGCTCAAAAAAGCGTTCCA
>CAIRAY010000107.1 GCA_903876665.1 uncultured Fibrobacterota bacterium
GAACCACATGTTGAGCGTGGAAGCCGCAATCGGTGTACCCGCATTGCTGAATTGCTCTGCCTGACGCTCGATCGGCACAGAAACGACAAGTTTCTGGTGGGAAATATGGGCAAGGGTTCCGTGGTCACATGCAACACCATCAATGGCGCGATCCGGAGCCTTCGCTTTGACGACCTGATCCGGATGGAACTCGCACCGGTAGATCTCACAATGGAAAACTCTTTCACGGACATGCTGAGGAACGACGGATGTTTCGCGTTTTTCGCTATATCCAACAAGCTTCATCGTCCGCGCACAGCAAGGACATGTTTGTTTGGATGGCTCCACAGGAACGAAGACGTCGAGCCTGGGAACGAGGTCTGGCAACCTTGTCGTGCCGTGACCCTTCCTTGGCGTTTTGACTCCACCTTCGGTTTGTAAAGCTGAAGACGCATCGGCTTGAACGCCTGTCTCGTCCGGGAAAACCTTGGTAACAGTCTTTTCGCTCTTGCGCCCGAACTGCTGGCGCGCTAACCACTCGATCTGTCGAGACAATTCTTCGATGCGGGCTTTTAGATTTACACATTCATTACACTGCATATCACTAATATAGAAATATCTAGCTTATATGCAATGGATTCCATCGTAATAATTTCGTTTCTTTGTCTGCTTTTATTCCGTCGATGATCATCAACAAATGGCTACGGTCAATTTCATTTTCGATGCCGTTCGGAATCGGGAATTTCCCACGCTCCAGCCGCTTCACAAGCATGCAATAACCGCCACGCTCCCAGAACAAAGCCTTCAGAAGATTTGCGCCGCGGTTGATAAATACAAACAAATGTCCCGAAAGAGGATCCTGTGCAAGCACGTTACGGGTGAGGTTTGCAAGGCCGTCAATGCCAACCCGCATGTCGGTCGCTTCGCGCCGCAGAAATATGCGCAGGCCCGGGGCTGGGGTTAGCATTGGCGCAACGCCGTCACAAGGGCGACAAGCTCCGCGACCGGAACTCCTGCAGGAATCCGAATGGACAGTACGTCAAAGCAATGACTTGCAGCTTCATGTGGGGTATTGTCGCGAACAGGTGGAGTAATCTCCACGAACGATTCCTGCGACGTCAGTGGAACCTTGTAGAGCTCATTGCGGACATATGCTTGAAAACTAGAGCGCTTGAGCCCTGTCTGCCGGCAATACTCATTTGCGCTTAGGCCACTTGCCTTGAATTTAATGAGGTGGGAGTTCCAAAACGCGATCCCTCTTGGCTTGCCATTACTATTTTCCATCGTTCATCTCCGTTGAATTTGGATGCGACAATGGTAGGTGTTGCGTCATGGGAATCGCAGGGGGGCGTTATGGGGCGATTACGCAGATGCCCCGGGTTGGTGGCCTCGAGCTCAGTCCTTGGCAATTTCTCTCCCTGGAGCACGGTAAAGATGCGACTGATCAAATCACGCTCATTTTGGCTTAGCGTATTGGGCGACCCAAAATAGAGTTCGGCGTAGTCGAGCGCAATGCACCATGAATCTTTGGCATGGAACAGGGTTTCGACCTGCCCCAAAAAGGTTGCTAAATCAACAAAGGTTCGCCTTGGCGCAATTTGTTGATTCTCGGTATCCATAGAATCACCCCTGGCATTGCGGGGTTTGATGGAGGTAGCTGCATCGAGTTGCGCGCGAACGCCTGGGTCTGCGCACTGGATTCCCTGGGTCGGGTTCCAACGCACAATACGCCCGTGAAAACTTGGCGCGATTTCTTGCAACAATAAGTCCGCAGTTACCTCATAGCCGGTCCGGCCTTTGCGCCAGTCTGCAATTTCGCCATGCACCAAAAGAGCGCGGCAGGTCTTTGCGCGTTGCTGTATTTGTTCAATCCATGCTTGCATTGTTGCTCCCTTCGAGTGGTTTGGCTTCTCTGCTTAAATCTATGGGAATCTCTTCTTCTACCCGATCGGGCTCCAAATGGATTCCATGACGATCCCGTAAAAGGCCAAGCAGCGCTTGGGTGTCTTGCTGGCACGAGTCGTTTTGATACCCCTCCATCAGGTCCCAAAGGCTCGTGTGCTCGGACTGTATGCTGATTTGTACCTGACGATGGTCGGCGCGCTCGGCATAAAGCACAATGCGGTCGTCGTGCTTGCGCGGGTCCACAGTGAACCCGAGCTCTTCGAGGCAGTCCTTGAGCGCAGAAGCAGTTTGCTTCTTCTCGGCATATTGGAGTTCGTCGCGCTCGATTTGTAGGCGAGTCTGTTCTGTTGCGCGCAGTTCTTCTATGGATGTCTTGTGTGCTACATGTTGCTGGATAAATTGCAGTGCCGCGGTGGCTTCTGCAAAGGCTTGATCTGCCGCGATGGTGGCATCATCCAAATAACGGGATTGGGCATTTTGCAAATGCACGGCGATGGATTTCAAATAGAGAGCCAGCTGCTCCGTGGCTCCTTGTGCGGATATTTGCTTCAAAATATCATCTACGGCCCCTACCCGGCTTTGAATTCTTTGGCGCATTTTTGCGGCGATTGCTGGGTTGAGAAGGCTGATTTCGATGCTCATGGTGCTTCCTTGGATAACCTGCGTTCCGTAAAAACCGATCTACATCGGCTTGGTGCTCTGGCCCTGGTTTTGCTTTTTCGATGTAACGGAGGCATTGTTCTTCGTTGCACAAGCATTGTAACATAATGCCCCAATTCTGTGGTATAGTTGCAGAAAGAATTGCTTCGGCCAAAACGGGCTTCCATAAGGCGAGGGAATGCGCACATTCCTGCGCCCAGATCACCGGGAGTTCCACTAGCTCCCCCTGCCATTCTTTTTGAACCCTGGCGAGTCCAATCAGTTCCTTTTTGAGGGGTAGCAATATTCCCGTGTCTTTTGTGGGCCACGAAAGTCCATGCAAAGCGACCACATTTGGTGCCTGGGGTGCCTGCTCTCCCTCGCCGCAAAGGATCAGCGCCAAATGGCCGCATTCGCGAATGTGATTTCTCCGGTACTCCAGCGGAGAGGCATATACGGCAACTAGGCCCGACGCATTGGTAAATTGATGCATGGCATCTACGATGATTTCGGGATGTCGGTATTGGCAGCTTCCCTCGCCCGGAATTGGATATTGCAAACATTCCCAAAATGCCATATTCCCCCAACGTAAGAGTATGTCCCTGGGGCGAATTTGCCGGCTAAGGGCTTGAATGTATGCCTCGTCCCCGTTTCCACAAATCACTTTGGGGTGAGTAGGGCTTATGGTCAAGGTGGCGTGAAAGTTCTTCCAGCTAAGGCTCTGCTTGCGAATCTCCACATGATGGACATTTTTGGACAAGGTCGACTGTAGCTTGGCGGATAGGTCTAAACCATCCAATTGCGCATCAAGAAGCTGGCACGCGCCTTCTATCGCCAGGTCCGTAGAATTCCCTCCGTTGGATTTACGGAATGCGTCGGTCCAGGGGTCATAGCCATAATCACGCAGTTCTCCTTGAATCAGCTGTTGCAGAATTCCGCTCTGCAAACATTCATAACCCGTGTTGGTAAGTACAACGCTTTGCAAAGGCACATCAAGATGAGCCTCGGCGCTAAAATCGACCGGCGCCTCTATGCAGGCATTTCCATAGGCGCGTAACTGTTGCAAGGCCTTCAAGGCAAGGCGCAATATGCCCTGCATTCCCATTTCGCACATCACTGTTCGCAAGGATTCATTGGACCAATGCGCGCGCACCTGGGCATTCTGCAACATGGTTAGCAGTCCATTCTCGATCCAAGTGAGCCGGACCTGGGAATAATAATCGACGCTGGCAGTCAATTGTAACTGTTGCACTGCAACGGGAAATAACTTTTGAGCGTTGGGATTAGCCATTTTGACTCCCGGAGAAAAAGAGGGTGTCGTCTCCGATAGATCCGTTCTTTGCAACAAGGTCAAAAATTTCTTGATAGATCTTGCGCCTGGGCATGGGCTCGCCGGTTAA
>CAIRAY010000108.1 GCA_903876665.1 uncultured Fibrobacterota bacterium
CACCTTGAACACAGAGGATCGCGAACCCCACAAGCCCGAGTCCGCAGTGGAGCATGCAGCGCATGCGACGGTGAGCAGTACTCATCGAGACAAATCGTCTCCCCTGCGTGTGACGATCTTGATGTGCCGGTTACGCTTTAGCGGTTATCGGCATATATCCTCTGTGTGGAGCCCTAGTGGGCAATGTGGTTTTCCATTCTGCGAGATGACTGGACAACCCGCTCATTTCTCGAAGGAACCAAAATTAAACTTGAAGTAGGGTGTTAAGTATTTCTTTAAGGATTCCGATACCTTTAAATAGATCACATCGGAGGTTTGTTATGCAGTCCATTTCTTCAGTCGCGTCACCTAGTGCCACCTACGCCACTTCCAAGACCAAGACCACCCCGGCCAAGTCCGAGGTTGCCGTTGCTTCTAAAGCTACCCCAACCGACACCTACACTCCTAGTGGCGAAGTGCCCGCCCAGGATGTGAAAAAGTCTTCCTTTGAGAATTTTGATGTTGAGGCTTTCCGTGCGGAAATCCGTGCCAAGTTGATGGAACAAATTTCTCAAGCCAAAAAATCCCTAGAAGATTCTGGAATTAAAATGGACTGGGTCAGTGACATTCCCTACCAGGTAGATTCTGGGGAAGTCGCTGCTGATGTTCCCGCTGAGTTCAATGCCGAAAACACCTCCCAGCGCATCGTGGATTTTGCGCTCCAGTTCCGCTCCCAGGCCTCCGATTTGACCGATGAGGAATACATTAGCCAGATCCGTGATGCCATTTCGCAGGGATTCAAGCTGGCCAAGGGAGATTTGGGTGCGTTGCCTGGACCAGCGGCCAAGCTTTTCAACGATACCTACCAGGCCTCGATGGACAAGTTAGATAAGACCCTCGCCGATTGGCAGAGTGCGGGCGGTTGGGCCAACATCCAGAAGAATACCGCAAACCAAGTGAGCGCCAGTGCCCAGCAGGCAACCGCAGACAATAACGTAGCCGCAGCCTTCTCCGTGGCTGCCTAACGTTAGTAACGAATTTCGGCGAGCTTGGTTCGGATTTGGTTTTGCGCCAAATCCTTCAGCTCTTTGTGGCTGAATTTGGGGTTCTCGAGCAAGAGTTTTTCGCAGTCGATCGGCTCCAAAATGTCGCAGGAGTAAGGCTGAATCTGGTTTGCATCTTGGCGGCCTTCCCATCCGGAACGCGATCCCGTGATCGCCAAGGGAAGGATGATTCCGCGATTGTCGATGGCCATACGGAAGGCTCCGGACTTAAATGACTGCATTTGTCCGTTTTTGCTCCGGGTACCTTCGGGAAAAACCACGAGGTTCGGAGCCTTTTTCATTTTTTTGATGGCATCATTCACGTCGTTGCCTACGCCGGATTTGCTTCGGTTGATCAGCAGGCACCCAATCTGAATCATCCAATAGCCCATGAAGGGAATCAGGGCCAGCTCCCGTTTGGCAATAAAGCCCAGCAGGCGCTCCAGGCTGACTAGGATCGTGGGGATATCGGTGTAGGATTGGTGATTGGCAACCACAAAAACGGGGCGACTCCAGTCGATGTTGGCTACGTTGGCCTGGCCTTTGACGGTCAATTGCATTTTAAGGACTTGCAGACAATATTTAGCCCAAGTATCCAATTTTCGTTCAATCCAGGCGGGAATCTCTTTGCGCCGAAAAAGACGGACGGGAATGTATTGAACCATGGACCATCCCATAAAGGCGAAAAGCTTTAACGCAACAACAATTTTGAAAAGAAGTACCACTGAAAATCTCCGTCGGGTCTTGGGTAAGGTCTGGGTGGGGATGTACTGCAAAAACGGTGAAGATTCAAAATTCTGTAGCTTTCCCTGCCAATGTCGGCGGGTGCAAAATAGTAAAATGAGCCGGGCCTCGGCCCGGGTTACTCCCACATAGAAAAGTCGCTTTTCTTCGGCTTCCTGGGCCCGCTTTTGAGCCGAATTTCCTTTGATAAGTCCGGGAGAAATGGATTTTGCGAGTCCACAGTAAAACACCACGGGGTATTGCAGTCCTTTGGATCCGTGGATGGTTTCAATATGCACGCCGGAGGGCTCTCCCAGCGGAATTCCCCGGGCCCGCAAGGCTGCACTGTACCATTCGATTTGACGATTGTAGCGGACCAGGAGCGCAAAGCCACTGTGCGCGAGTCCGTAGCGACTCCGCATCTCTTCCATGGTGCCACAAAGCCGGTCGAGCTCATCCTGAGGGTGTGGGCTCTGCCAAATTTCTACCGGCAAGGCCGCCTGGAACAACTCGTCTTTGCGCGAGCTTCCCGGACGGAGCCTTTTTCGCAGTAGGGGTGGCTTGTCATTGAATATGCGATTTGCAACGTCAAGAATTGGAGCGGTGGAACGGTAATTCCATTCCAGTTTGACCACGGTGCATGCTGGGTAGTCTTTGTGGAAGCGAAGAATGTTTCCGATGTCGGCCCCCCGGAATCCGTAGATGGCCTGGTCATCGTCTCCCACCACAAACAGGTTGGGTCCCTCGCCGGAAAGCTGGCGGATCAGTAGATATTGGGAAGGGTTGATGTCCTGATATTCATCTACGAGAATGTGGGTCCATCGAATCCGGATTGTACGCAAAACCTCGGCATGGGTTTGGAGCAAATGGATTGCAAGCCAGATCAAGTCTTCAAAAACCACTTTCCCCGTTTCAAAACATTCCCTTTGGATGGGGAGCAAGGCCTGGCAAATTTTTGCAGATTTTTCCGGTGCAAAAAGTTGGTCACGGGGTACCGATCCGGCCTTTAGGCCTGCAAGGACAATGGCTTCTTCGTAATGGCGAAGAGAAAGATCCGTCGGACTCGGTGGCTTGACAAAGCCAACCAAGGCCCCATATTCCCGGAGCAGGGCGAGGGCGAGGGAGTGGAAGGTGCATAATTTGACCAGGGAATTCCCAACCCGTTCGAGCATTTCGTGGGCTGCTTTGGCCGTAAAAGTCAGGCCCAGGATGCAGGAAGGGGGGACGTTGTTCTGGGTGATCAGCCATTGAATACGGCGGGTCAGCACCGAGGTCTTGCCCGACCCTGCCCCCGCAAGAATCAGCAGGGGACCTCCCCTGGAGTGGTCATGGAGGATCGCCTGTTTCTGCGCTGGATTGCAATTGTGTAATATCTGAGAAAGTTCCATTTATTGGGTTAGACGCTTTTGCGTCCCATTTTGTACCCCCCCTAAACAAAAAAAAGACTGAGCCTAGGCCCAGTCTTTTTCAATAGTGGAAATCACTCCTGTCCAAAACAATCTAGTCGAAACTTGTTAGACCATTGGTATTATTGGCTTATAGACACAATTGACTTGATTGGGGGTTGTTTTGTGTTTGTCATGGCCGGGACGGCCATCACCGCACCGTGCCCGAAGAAATACTGCAACCAGCACCGGTGATCCTCCACTGTGTGGAAATTGGCGAAGCCAAAAGTGGCCCCTCGGCCCTGCGGGGGATGACAAGATGGCGGGGGATGACAGAATGACAGGGATGGCAATACGCCCTGTCATGGCCGGGACGGCCATCACCGTTGCATTGTGAATGCATTGGCGGGCGCTGTGCGGTGATCCCCCTGCGGGGGATGACAAGATGGCGGGGGATGATAATGCCATTTTGCCAATTGTTTTGGACAGTAGTGAGTGGAAATATTTATTTTAGTTTGGCGGTCACGGTGTTGCCCTGGACGCCTTCTACGGAGAGTTTTTGTGTGGTTCCGATCTTCAGGCCATCAAGTGCCGAGGCCAAATCGTCAGCGGTTCCGCTACGGGTGACTTCGAGCTCCAGGGAGGGCTTATTGAATCCGCGCTGTTCGAGGCTCACGCACACGACGGTAATTGCGGCTTTGACCGCTTTGGCGGCAGCAAAGTCATTGACCCCGTCGATGGTGACAGTGTAGTTGCTCCCGTCGTTTGCGCCCTTGCGCCAGGATTCCATCAGTGCGTCAAAAAAGCCGCCCTTTTCGTTCATCATGTTCTTGACGGCCTTGTCGATGGCGTTACCGCCAGCGGTGTAGACATTGATGTTGGGCATGGCGGCGTTAACGGATTTGGCGGCCAGAATTTCGCGGTTGGACACATTGAAGGCCTTGAGCGAAACCGTTGCGGAAGCGGACTTCATTCCGGATTTTGCAAAGGCATCCAAGTTCGAAACATCGGCTTGTTTGGCAATGGCAGAGCCCACAATGATCACTTCAGCGTTCAGTTTGCTACCGAGCTTGGCTGCCGCTTCGGGATCGCCACCCAGGGCTTTGACGCCCTCGGCACTTTCGCGGAACCGCAGGGACTGATTGGGGTCAACCACCCGGAAATCCTTGGATTTCAGAAAATCGAGCAACTGCATTTCGGCCTTGTTCGCCGTAGGAGCACCGTTGTCGATGTTGGTCTCCAAAATAAGCACCGCTACGCGGGGATTGCCGATGGTTTGCATCAGAACCTTGATGGCCGCGAGGTCTTTGGCAAGACCTTCCTTTCCGACCATGGCTTTGATGAGGACTTCCCAAGCGCCATCTGGCCCTTGAGTTTCCTTGAGGACGGTGAAACTCTTGACATGGCCGCTGGTCTGGGTGAGGATGACATCCCGCTTCACCATGAAGTTTTCGACTTCGGTGGAGCTGGTAAGCATTTGTCCGATTCCCTGAGCCAAAGCTTCGCGCTTGGCAGCCGTGGTCGCGTCATTGCGGGTTACACCGTAACCGGTGGCCTGGATAGCAATATCCTCAGCAAAGGAAACGCCAACCAGAGCAAAAAGGGCAAGAAGCAGTAAAGAAAAACGTTTCATGATTACTTCCCGCCTTAGTCCAGAATGACAACAACGCGACAGTCAGCGAGGAATTTCATGGCTTTGGCGGCTGCGCGGACATCCAAAGCGTCGTTGTTGGAAATGACGAGGTCCGTTCTGCTGGCACCGGTAGCTCGCACCACCTTGAACGTTCCGGGGTTTGGCCCAATGCGGTCCTTGTAGCTGGAAGCCTGTTCTGGAGACTTGGCATAACCGGCCATGCCCCACTTGACAGCCCAGTCACGGGTCACGTATGCGCTACCGTAGACTTCCTTGCCGTCCTCGTCAATGATCTTGGGAATCAGGGCCGGGATAGCACCGGTTCCGCGGGCATCGATGATCAGGCCCGTAAAGGTGGGAGCTACGCGACCCGCAGGAACCATGATCTGCATGGCGGGGGATTTTCCGATGGTTGGTGGCAGGAGAGAGTTTGCCAACTCGTTGTCCATGGGGATGGTCGCAGTAATTTCAATAGTCTTGTCGGACATGTAGCGTGGTGCAGAAACTTCAAACTTGCGAATGTATCCGTCCACCTGGGTCCGAATGACGTCGCTGGAGACCATGCAATTTTCCACGGTGGTAGTGGAGGTCATCTGAATTCCCTTGACGAGCTCAAGGGCGTTGCGAAGGGCCACGTCGCGGGCTGCGCGGATGGCCATTGGGCGGGCAGTCACTTCAGGCATGGCTGGATTGGGAGCGCCGATACCCACGGCGGTAACGGTGCGGGTGCCCCAATCGATGGATCCTTTGCCTTCAACATTTTGAACTTGTGCCAAGCTTGCGGTAACAAGGACTGCAGCAAGGGTGATTACCTGTTTAACTTTCATGGTTAAAAACCTCTTTTGGAACTTGATTCCTGCTAATAATTGCTTTTTTATTCCCTTTTTACAAGTGAGCAAGGTCACATTTTCAAAGAATCGTTGAAATCCTGCAAAAAATGGCATTGTGTTTATATTTAATTTTGAGTTGTGTAATCCCCATCACAGGAATCCCCCTTGGAAGTTATCCTAGTCGGCATTTTGACTGGCCTCTATGTGCTGATGTTCCTGTATTTTACGATCGGGATCCTCCGGGCACGGAAGCCCCAAGGAGTTCCAGCGACTCCCGGTGTAACGGTGGTGGTTCCCTTGCACAATGAAGAATCATGCGTCTTGCGAACCTTGGGGGCTTTGGAGGCTCAGCAATATGGTGGCGAATGGGAAGTGATCTGCGTCAATGACAGGTCCTCCGACCGGACCCGCGAGCTGCTCGAGGCCTATACTAAAGACCATCCCCGGTTTCGGGTATTGAATGTTCCCATGGATTCCCCGCCACTTCCCTCACCCAAAAAACGGGCGCTGGAGGTGGGTTTCGCTGAGGCACGCTTTGAAATCCTGGCCACCATGGATGCCGATTGCACCCCTTCTCCTACATGGCTTTCCAGTATGGCTGGCTGTTTCCAGGGAAACATCGGAATTGTGCAGGGCGGCAAACGGAACAATGGCGGAAACACTCCGCTCTTTGCCTATCAGAAATTGGACACGCTGGGGTTTACCCTGATCGAAGCCGCCGGGTTTTCCATGGGCAAGCCCATGCTTGCAAGTGCCGCCGCCATGGCCTACCGCAAGGACCTATTTTACAAGGTGGGTGGGTTTTCCGATCTGATGCAGTACACTTCTGGCGATGACGACATGTTGGTGCACAAAATGATCCGGGAGCCCGTAGAGTTCTGCTACAACATGGATCCCTATGCCATCATCGACACCGAGCCGGTATATACTTGGAAGGGGCTCCTGAACCAGCGAGCCCGCTGGGCTTCGAACGGAACGAATTACGCAAATCCCCTCTATGTTCTGTTTTTGACTTTGATCTACTGTTTTTATGTGTGGCTATTTGTGGGGCCTGTCTTTGCCATTACGGGCATTGTGGACTGGGAACATTGGCTGGATCCATTAATGGCTAAGGTGATCATCGATATCCTGTTCCTATCCATCGGTGGGTACCGACTCCGGCTCTTGCATCTGGTATTGTGGCTTCCAATTGTCGAAATAGTTCAGATTCCATTGATCGCCATTGCGGTTCCCATGGGATCCATCTTCAAAAAATTTAAGTGGAAGTAGGCTTGCGGGCTGGCCAGACCACCCAAAGGGTAAACGCCAATTCCATCAAGGCAAAAAGGACTAGGCCCCGCACGGTTCCTTCCGTGAATCCGTAACTGTGCAGGCCGACTCCCATCAGGTTGACCCCGAACCAGGCAAATAGCACAGTCTGGATAGCAAAGATGGACCCGAGCGAAAACCCTCGTTTGGAGAAGAAACCCGCAGGCATCGCGTGAAATAGGAACGCTACCCAAAGAATGATGATCAGAGCACCGTTCTCCTTGGGATCCCAGCCCCAGAAACGGCCCCAGGACTGGTCCGCCCAGACGCCGCCCAAAAGCGTGCCCACAAACGTAAGCAATAGACCAAGCCCAAGGACTCCCCGTTGCAAGGAGAACGCATCCATTTCTTTGGGGGAGCCTTTCGCGCTCCGCAGGAGGATGAGGTGCCAATGACCGAGGGCGCCACTGGCAAGTACTGCCGCATACCCCAGGGTAATGGTGAGCACATGGATGGTCAGCCAAAAATTGGAGTCAAGCACCGCCGCAAGCTTTGGCATGGTGTCCCCGTCCATTCCATAACGGCGGGCAAGCATCATCAGGCTGGAACCCATAACTGCAGCCAGCAACGAGGCGGGGTCAAACCGCTTGAAATGCCCCCAGACCAGAAGAATGAGAACCGAAGCAGCGCCCGCAAAAACAAAGGTCTCGTAGAGGTTGGTCACGGGTGGGCGCAAGGTGATGAACATGCGCAAGGCAATTCCCGTTGCAAGGAGGGCCAAGGCTCCCAGGTTAAGTAGAACGCTGAATTGAATCCAGCGTTGGCTTTTGCGTTTAAGCCCAATCAGGGCAGGAACCAGCGCGAAGAAAAACAGCAAAAGTGCGCGGTAGAATGGATTCACAACGTTGTAGATGTGTTCAATCCGCAATGCCTGAACCCGAAAGCCATTTTGGGCTGCAATATTTTGTGTGTAAAGAGCTAAAGAGTCCGCGAGGGAACGGACGGCGGAAGTGTCCGAGCGGATCCAAGCGAACTCCATGCGGTTCCACAGGGCTAGATGCCACGTAAGCGTGTCGTTCCCTGGTCCGTTCTTAAGTAGGGCAGGGCCTGGGCTCTCCCAGGAAATCCCTTTCAATGTCGTTTGGGGGAAAACATTGAACTCCAGCTCGGCCCAGGAATCTGCCGAAGCCAGAACGCCATTGACCCAGAAAAGAAATTGTTTTCCCGGTGCACTCAGGGAATCCGGGCTTTGGGAAAGCAGGCTGTCGATCAGGGGACGGATCAAGGCGGAGTGCTGGGCAAATTCAAAAAAGGACTGGGGCGCAAGCCCATGAAGGAGCTGTTTTGCTGAATCTGGAATGGAGGCAATGGCCGGGTGAGGGTGATTAATCGCCAAAGCGCCCCGAATCGCCACAACCCGATGCCAGGAATCTGCGGTGCGTAGCAAATCTTTTTGCAAGGGGGTCCGCACCTGGGGATCCAATAATTCGGCAAAGCGCGCTAGGCTGTCCAGTCTTGGTGCGATTGGTGCGAGCTGGGCCGTGCTGTATCGGTCGCGCTCCTTTCCGCTCAGGGAAAGTGCATCACGCGTGTCTGGATTTTCTAAAAGGAATACCGGAATGGAATCCATGGAGTCCTGAAATAACAAACCAAAGAACCATTCGCTGGATGAGAGTTTGTGTGTGGTTCCGTTCGTGGATTTCCAACTCAAAGAACTTTTTCCGCTGACCTGCAAAAGCAGCTGACGCGCGTAGGTCTCCATTGGTTTAACCCGACCGTCCACCTGAATCGGGTATTGCAAGAGGGAGCTCGGAATATTTGCAGGGGAAGCTTCAGCAACCGAAGACGTCCCCAAGAATCCAGCAAGGAGGAGCCACGAAAGAGACGCAACCGAAGAAGATCTTTTGCGTCGCAGGAACATGTGCAGGGCCATCCCAATGCCGATCAGAATCGTGGCCGCGTAGGGAGCATTGCGCAGAGGATTCTTCACCACGGCAAAAATACTCCGGTCAAGTCCGGTGGCCGGGTCGGTGCGCCAGGAGGACTGGAAAATGGTGAAGTCCCCAATGCGCAAGGGGCGATTCATAGAAATGCGGGCTTCCCTTTGGGACGTTCCTTCGTCCACAATAACGATGCTTTCATAGCGGGCTGCAATCCCTGTCCCGGGATGGTATTCACGTTCAAATTTTTTGAGGCGCAAAGGATATGGGAGTCGAAGCTGTTCCCTACGTAAAAAGAGGAGCTGGCCCGCAACGGCTTTCCAAGGAGACGAAGTGGGGGTAAGGCCAATAGTTTGTGGAGTTGTAGAGTCAATATCTAAAAGAAGAGCCGGGGACCATTTTTCTGGATCGGGTTCGTTTAAAATCGGAATCAGGTTTTGACCGGAGCCCAGGGATGCGTTTCCGGCGATGGCTTTCACCTTGAACTTGGGAGCCCGGGGTCCCAGATCCAGGGATTCCCCCTCCCGAATCGAGGACATGGGAATACGCCAAATGGTAGCCCCGGAGTCATCGGCCACTCGAAAAACCAGTTCCCATTCATGGCTTGATTCGGCTTGGGTCTCCACTTCTCCGGGCCCAAGGTCCACAAAGGCAGAACGGGAAAAGGTCCAAGCCAGTCCGGCAGAAAGCAATAAGGAAATAATCCCAAAGTGCAACACCAGAAGACCCGCGTTGCGGAGCTTCCAGGGCATCCTGAAAAATAGAACTGCGGTCAGGTTTATAATGGCTGCGGAACCAATCAGGGGAACGCCAAAGAACGGCAGGCTCCGCTCTGCAGTAATGGGAATTTGTGCAATCCAGCTATGAAAAAACGCCTGCTGTGCGACCCAGAGCCCGTGGCTCGCCTGCATCAAGGTTCCTAGAAGGGTGTCAATGGCAAAAAGCAGAAGAAGGACAGCGGTGATGCGCAGGTCCGCAAAGCGACGGAGAAATTTCATCATAAGAATATAGCCGAATCATGTATGGCAAGTGGAGACTGTAGAGTGGAAAGTGGAAAGTTCGGGGGGAGCGGGGGGAATGGGGGGATGGGATACAAGTGGAGAGTGAAAGGCGTGGGTCGCAGGAGAGTTTGGCTAGTGGAAAGTGCGGGGGGAGTTGCTGGCGTCATTCTCGCGATAAGCGCAAAGCGCAGTACATGTATAAGTCCCGTATTCCGCCGAAGCGGAACGGTCACTATTTAGTCGTGGGGGGGGGGGGGGGGG
>CAIRAY010000109.1 GCA_903876665.1 uncultured Fibrobacterota bacterium
CGGGCTTGCCCGTTACGGACACATGTCCACTGTGTGGAGTGCCGGGGATGACAAGATGGCCGGGGATGAATTCGTAAAGGCCTTTTGCCAATTGTTTTGGACAGTAGTACAGAGCAACGATTCTAACGGTTTTGGAGCGAAATGGCATAAGCAAAATGGAGGTCGACTAGGTATTTCGTTAAAGTCGCTTATATTTGCCCGATGCAAAATTCCGACAACCCCGAGCTGGACCTGGCCATGCGCATCGTGGAATCTACGGGGGCGAGCCTGTTCCTTACAGGTAAGGCTGGCACGGGAAAAACAACATTTTTGCGGAAGTTGCGCACCCAATCGCCCAAGCGCATGGTTGTGGTTGCGCCGACGGGCGTTGCGGCCATGAATGCGGGTGGGGTAACGATTCATTCCTTGTTCCAGTTGCCTTTTGGGCCCATTGTTCCGGGCCATCGATACGAGGTCAGCCGTTTCACCCGCGAAAAAATCAATATTATCCGCACCATCGATTTATTGGTGATCGACGAGATCAGTATGGTCCGGGCCGATGTGCTGGACGGCATCAGCGATGTTTTGCGTCGCTTCCGCGACCCGGGAAAACCATTTGGCGGACTACAATTGCTGATGATTGGCGACCTGCATCAGCTCTCTCCGGTGGTGCGCGACGAAGACTGGACCCTGCTCCGAGGCCATTACGGCACGCCATATTTTTTCAGTAGCCTAGCCCTTCGGCAGATTTCTTTCGAAAGCGTTGAGCTGCAAAAAGTCTATCGTCAGAGTGACGCGTCCTTTTTGGATTTGTTGAATCAGGTACGCGACAATTGCATGGACGATGCCTGTCTCCTGGCCCTCAATGCCCGCTATCAGCCGGATTTTTTTCAGGGCCAAACCGAGGGATATATTACCCTGACCACCCACAACAATCAAGCGCAAAAGATCAACCAGTCCCAGCTCGATTTGCTGCCAGGCCATGCAGAAACCTTCCCCGCGGCCATCGAGGGTGAATTCGCCGAAGCCAATTACCCCACGGAGAAAAATCTCGTACTAAAAATTGGGGCCCAGGTCATGTTCCTGCGCAACGATTCCGAGGGCGAGAAACGCTATTTCAATGGCAAGATCGGGCGAGTGAAATCCATGAATTCCGAGGGCATCAAGGTGGAATGCGATGGAGACGGTTCCCTTGTTCTGGTGGAGCCCGTGGATTGGGAAAATACCAAATACCAGGTGAACGAAGAGACCAAAGAAATCGAGTCCGAAATACTGGGAACCTTCAAACAATATCCCCTCAAGCTCGCCTGGGCCATCACCATCCACAAAAGCCAGGGCCTCACGTTTGAAAAAGCCATCATCGAAGCTAGTGCATCCTTTGCGCATGGCCAGGTGTATGTGGCGCTGAGTCGTTGCAAAACCTTGGAGGGCTTGGTTCTCAGTTCTCCTTTGCATCCGGGCTCGGTGATCAGTGACGCCTCCGTTAATGGGTTTTCCAAGTCCATGGGAGAACGGTTGCCTAATGGGGACAAATTGCAGAGCTTGCAGTTGCAATATCAAGAAGACCTCTTGCGGGATCTTTTTGATTTTTCGCAGTTTGTGCGTCATTGGGGACATGTTTCCAAAATTGTGCAGGAAAATGAGCGGGTACTTCGGGGAATTGGCTTAACCAACCTAGGTGAAATCCACCTTGCGGTGCGGATCAACTTGCTGGAAGTCGGGAATAAATTCAAAGCGCAACTCCATCGGCTTGTACTGGATCAAGCACGCATCGAAGGCAATAAAGCCATAGAAGAGCGGGTGCACAAAGCCTGCGCCTATTTTCTGGAAAAAGTCAACGAACAGTTAGATGTACTGGAAAACCTGAGCTGGCGCACAGACAACAAGGATGTCAAGAAAAACCTCTCCGCAGCCTTGGAACATGTCGCCCAGTTCTGGAAATACAAATCCCTTTGTATCATCCACCCTTACCACAACGGATTCCGCACCAAAAACTATCTATCCACTCGGGCCACTGCCCTCATCGACAGCTCGGCCTTCAAGCTTACGGTGGTGACCAAGTCCTCTGGAGATGACCTCCATTCCCGGCTGATTCATTGGCGCTCGGTCAAGGCCGACCAATGGGGAGTCGAGCCCCACCAGGTCTTGCCTCAAAACACCCTGGAAGAATTGACCCGCAAAGCTCCCCAGACCATGGAAAACCTCGTCAAGGTCAAGGGTTTCGGCAAAAAAAAGACCGCCGAATTCGGCCGGGAAGTTATCCTTTTAGTCCGCAAATACATGGAAGACAACGGCCGGCCTTTCGTGGAAGAGCTGATTTGGTAATGGGTCATGCCCAATTGGTTTGTCATGCCCGGCAGTCTGTCCTGCCCGACAGTCTGTCATGCCCGACAGTCTGTCATGCCCGACAGTCTGTCATGCCCGACAGTCTGTCATGCCCGACAGTCTGTCATGCCCGACAGTCTGTCATGCCCGGCAGTCTGTCATGCCCGACAGTCTGTCATGCCCGACAGTCTGTCATGCCCGGCACGGGCATCACCGGTGCCTGTTGCTGCATTTTTCTGGCGCGATGCGGTGATGGTCCACACAGTGGATAGTGCTCGACTTGATATGCCTGTTCCGCTTCAGCGGTTACAGGCACATATCCACTGTGTGGAAACAACCAAAGGTTGAAGTGGCCAAGCTTTGCATAGCTGCCAGTAACCGTAACTGGCAGCACATCGGCCGTTCCGGCCATGACAAG
>CAIRAY010000110.1 GCA_903876665.1 uncultured Fibrobacterota bacterium
ACTTCAACCTTTGGTTGTTTCCACACAGTGGATATGTGCCTGTAACCGCTGAAGCGGAACAGGCATATCATCCACACAGTGGATATGTGCCGGTAATCGCCGAGGCGAAACCGGCATATCAAGTCGAGCACTATCCACTGTGTGGAGCATCACCGGTGCTTGCTGCAAGTATTTGAATGCCCTCGGACTCTGTGCGGTGATGGTCCACACAGTGGATAGGGCTCCACTAAGGGCAAAGCCCTAAGTGGCCCCTCGGCCCTTCCGGTCATGACAAACACAAAACGGCCCCAATTAAGTCAATTGCGGCTACAAACCAATAATTCCAGTGGTCTTTCACGGTCTTAAGCTGCGGAGCCCTTGATGGCTGCAAAGTACTTGTCGAATCCAGCAAAGCGGATGTTGAACTGGTATTGGATCTGGTTTTCGGCCAGCTTGGCGCTCTCGATGTCGATGTCCACATTGTTGACTTCGCCAGGCCGAGTGGGGTCATTGGGCTCATAGACTTCTGGGGTTAGCTTGGACAAGTCGATTCCTTTGTCGATGCCAATATGTTGGTCATCCGTAAGGCTTCCCGTCACCCGTTTTTCCATTGCGTCGCGGACTTTGCTTTCAAAGTCCACCTCTTTGCGCTTATAGTCCGGGGTCATCACATTGGCGATATTGTTGGCGATGGCCCGGTTGCGCATGGCCGTGGCGTCCAGGCTTTTGTAGACCATTTGCCGGGTTTGACTGCCAAATAGGTAATTCTTTAAATCGATGCTCATACTTAAAGTAAAGCGAAGACCGTGCCGATGATTCCTTCACGGAACTGGCATTTTGCCCTCAAATCAAGTAGGCAACAAATTCCCTTCGGCAAATTTTTCCTCCATGGATCTACATTTGGCCCGTGGCAAAACCATCCAAAATCGATTTGACCGCGCTGCTGCGGGAATGTAGCGGACGGCGAATTTCTGTGGCTCGAAGCTCGGAGGCGTTTCGGGTGGTTAATGGCGTTGCCGATGGTCTCGCCGGGGTGGTGCTCGATCGCTATGACGACAATTGGCAGCTGCAGTTTTTTGACGCCACCTGGATGGAGGAAGAGGCATCCCTTTGCGCCGCGATTACCGAGGTGTTTCACCCCAAATTTTTAGTCGTGAAAGAGCGCCTGAGTCCTGCGGGCAAGAGCTTGCAGAATCCCGTCATGCGGGTGGTTATGGGGGATCCTTCCCAGAGTGTTTGCACGGTGCGTGAGGGAAGCGCTCAATTCCAAGTGGATTTGCTGGATACGGTAAACCCCGGGTTGTTTTTGGACATGCGCGACAATCGCCTCCAGGTGGCTCCTTTGGCTGCAGGGGGCGAACTCTTGAATCTATTTTGCTACACGGGATCCTTTTCGGTGCACGCACGCCTTGCCGGGGCCACGCGGGCCGTCAATGTGGATGTAAGCCACAAAATTCTGGAGCGGGTACGTACAAACTACCAGCTGAATGGAATCACACCGGTCAAGGGTGAGTTCTTTTGCGGGGACTCTGAAGAATACTTGCGCTATGCCGTTCGCAAAGGCCTACGCTTCCGGGTTGTAGTCCTTGACCCGCCCTCGTTTTCCCGGTCCGAGCGGGGTGTGTTCCAGGTCAAGGAACGTATGGGCGAGCTGATTGGTTTGTGCGCCCAACTGGTAGAGGACGGTGGGTGGCTTTTTGTCTCCACCAACCACAGCGAATTCACTCCGGATATTTTGGATTCCTTGGCTCTTGAATCCTGCCAAGCCAACGGGCGCAAGCCCCGAGTGGAATGGCAAAGTAGCCAGGGTGAGGATTTCCCTGGATCAGGCACCATGCGGGAAAGTTGCCTTTCCGCGGTGTTGCTAAGATTGGTGTGGTAATTACCCCGACATTCCCAGTCTATTTTCTAGATTTTCCTGAATGATGCTTCACGTCCATTTGGAGAATGCATGACCGCTTTTGCATGGCTCGGTTTTTGCCGAAAGCCTTTTTTAATTTCTTTGGCATTATTCATCCTGGCGCTCACAGGGTGCGCTGGTTCGCGAGTTGAAATCACTTTGAAAGACCTTGAACCAGGGTTGGAATCCTTTGAAAATGATTCGACCTATGACCAAGTCACTGGCCAGTGTGGCTATACGACGGTAGACATTCCCAAATACGATAAGATTTTTCGCGAAGCGGCCATGACTCATGCCACAGTGTCACAAATCCGATATTCCTTAGAAAAATTAATGGGAGACTCGGCCCGATTCCCGAAAGATGATCGAAGCCGTCAATTCGGAGTGGCAATGCTTTTAATGGCAAAAAAACAAGTGCCCAAATTGCCTGGTCGGATAGGAACGGTGGTTATGCAGGCCAAGGATCTGAGGCCCACCTCCGATTTCACCGGAATGGCAGCGATAAAAGCACCTTCGGCGGCGATTTCCCTAAAAGATGTGATCACCGATATGGCGAGTTCTGGAAAGGACATCAAGCGGATCGCTCAACTCTTGATGAAGCCTGGAGGATTCAAGGCGAATATTGCGGGAAGTGAGGTTCCTGCAAGAAAAAATAAAGAAAGTAATCAGCAACCGAGTCAAGAAGTTTCGGGGAATGATATTGCTGATAGTAAAAGTCAGCAGAGTCAAAAAGTATCGGTGCTTTGGGTGCACGGTGGAGCTCCTTTGACTCCGGAACAACTGGCCTTCTTCCGGGGTCGCTTGTCGGGTGGGTTTGAGAATGCAGGCCACACGGTGGTGCCCACGACCACTCGTATGGATTCCATGTTCACAACTACTTCCGGGGGCGCCAAGAAAAAACCCAATAACGATGCTTTGGCCAGACTGGGTGCGGAATTAGAGGTGGATCATCTGGTTCTCGGCGAGCTGGTATCCATGGGGGGCGGGTATTCTTTGCATTTGGACTTCGTGGATGGCGCTAGCGGGCAAGTGCGTTCCGGTTCGGATTTTGATGAACGGGGCGATTTGCTCGGGGTGTATCGGAAATTGATTCAAGATGCCGTGCAAACATTGCCCGCCAAAAAGCCCGCAAAAGAAGAACCGGTAAAGGAACCTGAAGTCGCAATCGAGTCGGAAATCCCTGTCGAACCGGAAATTCCAGTTGAACAAGTAATCCCAATGGCTGGGACGGAGAGTGAGCCGGAAACCCCACGCGCATCCGCAACCCCCGAACGAGTCGTTCCATCGGAAGCCCTGCCCACAGTTGCTGAAACCTCGATGTCGTCCCAACGGAAGGTCGCGTTATGGCTTATTGGGAGCTCTGTTGTTGGGTTTGGATCAGGTTATTTTTTCGATGGGCAGATTGACCACTATGCTGCTGATTATGATAATGCATTTGTTTTTAATGACCAAGTAGCAGCCTATGACAACATGGAGCGCTCCAGAGGCTACCGCAATGTTGCAATCGGTAGTGCTTCCGTGTTGGGGTTTGTGGGTTTGGTCTTATGGATCTTGGATTAGAAACGAAAGGACGATGGAGCAAGGAATGAAAGCAATAATATTTGGAATAGTTGTCTTTTTTCTGGTCGCGTGCTCGGATACAACCCGGCTGGACCCAACTTCCGTTAATGGGGGCTGGGATGCCGTTGGTGGGGTTTCTAGCAATTGGACTCTGACTTCGTCCTCAAGTAATGGAGGAGAAAGCTCCATTACCTCCTCTGAGACTCCTGGGGATCCCCTGGTGTACGGCAATTATATTTATAAGACGGTTGTGATTGGTGCGCAGACTTGGATGGCCGAGAACCTGAATTACCCGAGCACTACGGGTTCGTGGTGCTATGATGGAGTCATTTCCAACTGCGCCACTTATGGACGGTTGTATGATTGGGCTACGGCCTTGACAGTTTGCCCCAGTGGTTGGCATTTGCCTAGCAATGCAGAATGGTCCATTTTGGAAACCGGAGTGGGCGGAACAGCCAAGCTCAAGACCCAGTGGGGGTGGAGCGCTGGAAACGGAACGGACGATTATGGATTTGCAGCTCTGCCCGGTGGTGGATACGATGGTTCTAGTTTTTTCTATGTAGGATACTACGGCATTTGGTGGACCGCGACGGCCTATGGTAGTTTCGACGCGCAGTACCGGGGCATGAACGACAACGACGCGAATGTGGACCCGAACTACAGCAATCAGGCTGCCGGATTCTCAGTGCGGTGCTTGAAGGGTGCTACTTCGTTCTCCTCTAGCATCTTTCTTGTCTCCTCTTCTGTTGGGGGATCTTCAATCATCACCCCTTTTTCAAGTAAAGCAGCATCGTCTTCTGTTGCGAGATCGTCAAGTGTCACTCGTTTATCTTCATCTTCGTCGCCTTCATTTGGTAGCCTTCTCTGGGATCTAACCGTTCCTATGTACGAAGTCCAGGTTCCATCTGTTCAGGACGGTTCCTGCAGTACAATAGAGACCTGTGCCGGCTGGTGGTATGGCTATGGTGCCGAGGGAGGTACCTATTCCCCAGTGAATGCGGACATGTCTTTAAAAACCATTGACCCCTATTCCGGCGACGTCATCCCCAATGGCAATTTAACGTCAACAGGCCTCAGGATCACCCTGAGCGCTCCAGCAGCCGTAGCGACCGACAAGCCAGGTATCGCAGGACTGGGTTTTAATTTCAATCAACCGGAAGGCCCCAGTAATATTACTGCGCATGGTGGCTACACTATCGCATATACCTCCGATGTACCTCTCCAGTTTGAGCTCGGCTGGGATGAAGCAACCAATAATTACGACACCTGGTATGCGACTCTTCCCGCACAGTCTGTGTCCGCTCGGAAAACCCTCCCCTGGTCGGCATTCAAAAAAGACGGCTGGGGAACCGGCACCAAGTCCTGGCCGATTACGGAAGCGACGGACCACGCCTGGGCGCTGAGGATTCGCCTTAAGAATGGGACCGTCACAGATAAGGTTGCCAATTTTGAAATTCAATCGCTGAGATGGATTCAATAATCGAAACGGGTTCCTTGGATCCCTTCCAAAAAGAAAAGACAAACCGAAGCCCATTGCCATGGATAAGATCGACTACAAGAATCCGGCAACCCTAGAGGGGATCGCATCGAGGATCGGGTAGCTACCGCACAAAGCTGGTCATAATCTTGGGTGTTAGTTTTGGCGCAGGAATCGTGGCTTTGGTGGCTTCCCGCATTTGGAGCTGCCAGATCATATTTTTGGCTAGTACTTGCATGATCTGAACGCCTTCTTCATCTTGCAAGGCTTCACCGGGGGTGCGACCGTGAATGATGTTCCAGTAATTGGATGTCGCAATCTGCATTTCGCAGTAGAGCAAGTAATGGTTTAGACTGGCAAAAGTGATCGACCCGCCAGTACGCCTTACTGCGACAACAGCTGCGCCCACTTTATTGCGGAATAATCCCCCGTTGCCACCTGCCACATAAAAGGCCCGGTCAAGAAAACACTTCATCGTTCCAGCAATTCCAGCAAAATATACCGGAGATGCAAGGATAATGGCATCGGCTTCTTTCATTTTCTGGATGACCTCATTTACCCCATCATCTTTTAAATGACAACGTTCATCCATTGAGGTTCTGCAATTGCCACAACCGATGCATCCGTGAATGGCCTTATGTCCGATGTGGTGGATTTCAAAATCAATACCGCTTTCATTCAATTGTTCACCAATCAGGTTCAGTGCATTGAATGTGTTTCCGTTGGCGCGCGGGCTCCCGTTAATGGCAAGTACTTTCATTTGATGAATCCTTTGAAGGTCGTTTTTTGGCCAGGTCTTTCAAATATGGAATATTCAGTCGGGATAGGACCCAATAGAACAAAGATATTCCGGTAACTTTACGGCCTATGTACTGGGGCATGGAACCGTGATTGTGCTCGCTTGGTCCGCATCGGTGTGCTTTGCCTGGCAATGGCCGTGTGGCTCGGCTTCAGGAATTAACCCTCACTACCATACCAGGCCTTGCTTCGATTGCAAACCGAGCAAACGCTGAGCATCACCGGAACTTCGACGAGCACACCGACAACGGTTGCCAAAGCGGCCCCAGAATCCGCGCCGAATAAGGCGATGGCCGTGGCCACTGCGAGTTCAAAGAAATTGCTCGCACCAATCAATGCACCAGGAGCTGCAATATTATGCGGAACCTTGAGCCATTTCATGAACAAATAGGTCAGGCTCGAATTGAAATAGACCTGAATGGTAATGGGGATGGCGATTAAGCCCACATGCAGCCAATTAGCGGTCATGTTGTGTGCCTGGAAGGCAAAAATCAGAACCAGTGTGGCAAGAAGCGCCATCATGGTCACCGGGCTCCAAAAGCCTAGATACGTCCTCTCGAACCATTCCTTGCCTTTGAGACGCAGCAAGGCAACTCGGCTTAATGCCCCTGCGACAAGCGGAATCACAATGAATGCAATCACACTGTACAAGAGCACTTCGAAGGGTACGCTCAGAGAGCTTGCGCCACCGACAAGCAGGGTAATAATGGGGACAAATAGAACAAGCATCACCAAATCATTGATGGCCACCTGCATGAGCGTGTATGCCGGGTTTCCTTTCACCAGGTAGCTCCACACAAAAACCATTGCCGTGCAAGGTGCCGCAGCAAGAATGATGGAGCCCGCCAAATATTGATTGGCAAGATCGACCGGGATCCATGGGGAAAATACCAATTTGAAAAATACGAAGCCCAGGGCTGCCATGCTAAAAGGCTTCACCAGCCAATTGACAAACAGGGTCACCAATAATCCTTTGGGTTGCCGCCCTGCATCCTTGATGCTTGTGAAGTCGATCTTCAGCATCATGGGGTAAACCATGAACCAGATCAGCACCATGATCAGCAAATTGATCTGCGAGCCTTGCCCGAATTCAAGGGCGCGAACCGTATCGACAACGCCAGGGAAGAGTAGCCCTAAGGCAACGCCAGCAACCATGCAGAGCGCAACCCAGAGGGTGAGGTATCGTTCAAATATGGACATGTGTGAATCTCGAGCTAAATGTGGAAAGTGGAATACACGACTTTACTTATTGGCAGTGAGTTCCATGCTGACGATATAATCGGATAGCTTAGACCCTTGGGGGAGAGCTGCGATAATGGCTCGATACAGGGGGTCTTCCCACTGCACCATGCCATCGATATATCCAACCTTTTCCTTGACTTGAATACCCAGGAGTCCGGCTTCCTGCGCCCAGTGCACGTTGTCTGCAATGAGAGCTGCCCCGGAAACGCAGCCGACTAGAGCTTCGGCCATTTTCAAGACCTCCGGTGGCAATTCCTTTTTCAGAGCTAAGTCCGAAACTGCCAAACGCCCACCGGATTTTAGGATGCGGCCAATTTCCTGATAAACACGGGCCTTGAGAGGGCTCAGGTTAATTACGCAGTTGCTGATCACGGCATCAACAGTGCCATCGGCGATGGGCAAATTTTCAATCTCGCCCAGGCGAAATTCAACATTGTCCAGGCCCGAGCGTTCCCTGTACTTGGAAACCAGACTACGGGCACGGGAAAGCATCGCAGGCGTCATATCCACACCAATGGCTTTACCGCAAGCTCCCACTTTGCGTCCTGCCTGGAACACATCGAATCCGGCTCCCGCACCTAGATCTACAACCACTTCTCCTTCGCGCAAGGAAGCCAAAGCGACGGGATTGCCACAGCTGAGACCGAGGTTTGCGCCATCCGGAATTGCTGCGAGCTCCTCTGCTGAGTAACCAACCGCCTTTGACAATGCTTCGGCATTAGTGTCCGTGTCACCACTACAGCACGAGCTAGGGCCACAGCAACTATTGCTCTTGCCTTGGGCGATGTCTCCATAGCCGGAGCGGACCACATCCCGGGTCTTCTCAATTTGTTCGAAAGTCGCTTTGGTTAGATTCATAGTGACACCAGACTTCCAGGTAGGGTCTCGACCCACTTGCGGATCTCATCGCGAACGCGACGATAGGCGTCGAGCTGTTCTTCTTCCGAGCCACCCCTTGCCGCAATTTCCCTGGCGAGCTTGGGAGGATCATCAAAGCCGACATGCACCTTCTTGACCTTGCCCGGAAAGCTTGGGCAGGTCTCGTCCGCATTTCCGCAGACTGTCACCACATAGTCAAAACCGACATCGAACAGGGTATTTACGTTCTTGGAGGTGTGTGAGGAGATGTCTACACCAGCCTCGGCCATGACTTTGATGGCATTGGGGTTCATGCCGTGGGTTTCGATGCCCGCGGACCAGACTTCGATTTGATCGCCTTTGAGGGCGCGGGCCCAGCCTTCGGCCATTTGGCTGCGGCAGGAGTTGCCTGTACAGAGCATGAGGACTTTGATTTTGGATTGCATGAGGACCTCGGGGAGGATGTGGAAAGTTTTAAAGTGGAAAGTGGAGAGTTTTGCAACAAGTCAGATCGTATACCGAATGCCTTACCGAGACTTTCCATCAATAGTCTGCATTTATCGGTGCAAAGATGGTAGTACATCCAGGTGCCTTCGCGACGGGCGCAGATCAGGCCAAGCTTGCGCAACGGGGCCAGCTTACGGGAAATATTAAACTCCGGCTCTGAAAGCGATTCCGCCATTTCACAGACGCAGTGCTCTTTGCCGTCTGCCAAGTAATGCAAAAGACTTAGCCTCAGGGGATCTCCGAGGGGCTTCAGCATTTCGCTCAGGCTGTCGAGATGTTGCTTCATGGGTATAATATATGCATAAAAATGCAGATATAGAGGTTCTCCAGTGTTAGAATTTGATTAATCCGAAGCTCACGACTTCGATTCCGTCACTATTTTGTCGTATTCATTACCAATATCGACTCTACGGATCCACCATTCATTTATTCGGCTCAATTTTCAGCATTTTAGGTACAACATGGATTCAGTCTCCTCTTCGCACGCTATATTTAGATCGTCCAGACAATGGGGTAAGATTGTGAGTGCCAGTTTAATCCGAGAATTTTCACATTACCGACGAGAGCCCGTAATGGCTAACGCTAAGCCTCCGCATAATGCTATGACTACACAATTCGACGCACTCCATGGAACCTGAAATGATGACAATCCCGAGCAATAATCATGCGTCGCAAAGTGTGCTCCTCACCGGAGCCACTGGATATATCGGTGGTCGGCTCCTCAAAGCGTTAGAAAATCGGGGCTGCAGGGTGCGTTGCCTAACCCGGCGTCCTGCCACGCTGAAAGCGAAGGTTGGTCCATCTACGGAAATTGTCCCAGGTGATGCCCTGGATCGGGCGAGTTTAGATGATGCAATGCGCGGCATGGATGTCGCCTATTACTTGATACACTCCATGGGCTCGGACGGAGCCTTCGACCAGGTGGACCGGCAGGCTGCGCGAATCTTCGGAGAGGCGGCAAAAGCAGCGGGAGTGGGGCGGATCATCTATCTGGGTGGTCTGGGAAATACGGACGAGACGCTTTCGCTGCATCTGCGCAGTAGGCACGAAGTCGGGGAGGTGCTACGGGAGTCGGGTGTGCCAGTCCTAGAATTTCGGGCATCGATCATTATCGGTTCGGGCAGTCTTTCCTTCGAGATGATTCGCTCTCTGGTGGAGCGGCTTCCCATCATGATCACGCCCAAGTGGGTCAAAGTTCCGGCCCAGCCCATCGCCATTGATGACGTGCTGGCGTACTTGGTCGCCGCGCTCGAGCTCTCTCCATCCCAGTGTCGGATTTACGAAATTGGCGGGGCCGACATCGTCTCGTACGCCGACATCATGCGAACCTACGCGCGACAGCGTAAGATCCCTTTGCGGATGATTCCCGTTCCGATCCTCACTCCTTATGTATCCAGCCTTTGGCTAGGCCTGATTACGGCCTGTGATTGCAAACAAGTCGCGCAACACAAAGTCCATCATCAAGAAGGTTGGGCCAGTGTCGAAGGTATATTCACCCAGTTTAATGGCCGCATTGCGACCTCCTGGGGTTGCTTGCTTTTCAAGCACCAGAACATCGATACCCTTGTGAGCCAGGATCATGGCCGCACTTAGGCCACCAGGACCAGCCCCAACAATCACGACTTTGCGTTTTTCAGACATTCAAAATACCCATGGATTCGAGTTGTCCTAAAACAATAGTAAATAGGGACAAGTCCATGGAGTTTATTTTTGCAAGATCGGACTCACATGCTTGCATAATCCCACACCTACTTTTGTATCTTTTTTTTAAATTCTTTTACTTTTGCATCCGATATTGCAGGATATGCCGATCCGCTTTGGTTTTCTTCTAAATACGTTTTAAAGTCAAAAGATGAAACCCAATGTATAATCCATTTTGGTAAGACAACGCTTGTTTTGGCACGAAGTACACAATAACCCGTGCTTGCAATCTCTCCAGAGTATTCTTCTCCAATTAAACAATAACGCATCTGTGTAGGGCGCGTGGTTGCGAATATGACGTCATCTGATAATACAAGTTTTTGTGCTCGACTTGGGGCATTCTTAGAGGAAATTTCAACCGTTTCCAAAATCGAATTTCGTTCACGACAGACAGAGGTCAAATCAATATATCGATAGGTTTTATTTGTCTCTCGCCACCTGATATTTGCCGTTGGTAAAGTTACTTCCCCTAAGCTCTTCCACTCTACCGCCACGCCATCCAGCAGCTTCTCCATAAAGTTTAGTCTGCTCATACCTTACTCCGTTGCAGCTTTTGAATACCCCTATCATCGGTGAGCAAGCGCATTTGCTGAATCGCGGTTTGGTTCAATAACCGTATCCGCTCTGATTGTGGAAGATTTTGCTGTATCAAATGAGCGTTTAGGTTTTCAAGGTTTGCTAGACACACGAGTTGTGAAACATTGGAGTAATCCCGGATATTCCCTTCTAGTGACTGATTCTCGTCGCGCCATTGTTTGGCTGTCTTACCGAAAAGAGCCATATTCAGCAGATCAGCTTCGGTGGCATAGACGAGGTTTATCTGTTGCTTGGTCAATTCACCAGGTATCAAATTTTCTTTAATGGCGTCCGTATGGATTCGGTAATTGATTTTCGTGAGCTCACGCTTGACACTCCACCCAAGTAGTTTTTGCTCCTCTGCCTTGAGTCGCTGAAATTCTTTGATGAGGTAGAGCTCGAACTCAACCGAGATCCAACTGGCGAATTTGAGGGCGATGTCCTTGTGAGCATAGGTGCCGCCGTAACGACCCGATTTAACCACAATGCCAATCGCTTGGGTCGCGTTTACCCATTTCTGGGGCGAAAGTGTAAAGGCGTTAAGGCCAGCCTGATTTCTAAACCCCTCGAATTCGATGGGTTTAAAATCCGGGTTATATAAAGTTTCCCAAATACCCAGAAACTCGATCGTGTTGCGGTTGCGCATCCAGTTGCCTATGGTTGCACTACTATCATCGGTCTTGTGCTTGGCGATATCTGTTAGCGAAATAAAATCCTGCTGTTCGATTTGAACAAGCGTTATTTCACTGCCCAGCACCTGTATTTTTTTATTCTCACTCATGATTCAATTTCCGCGACAATGGCATCAATATCTTTGCGGAGTTTATCGATCTTCTTCACTGTGCTTTGAATCTCAGCATTTAGTTCGGTGATATCCACCACTTCGCGATTGTCTTTGGCTGCCACATAGGAGCTTACGGAGAGGTTGTAATTGTTGGTTTCAGAAGCGATCTCACTATTATCCACTAACTTTGATACATGAGGCACATCGACTTTGCGGTCGAACAGATCCATGATGTTTTGAATATGGGCATCGGTAAGGGTGTTCGTGTTCGTTTCTTTTTTAAAGAAATCGTCGCCGCTGGCATCGATAAACTGGGTGAATGTATCGCTCTTGTGCTTGGAGAGAACGAGAATATTCACCGCAATGGTGGTCCCAAAGAAAAGGTTGGGAGCCAAGGAGATTACCGTTTCTACGAAGTTATTGTCGATCAGGTATTGGCGAATTTTCTGTTCCGCACCACCTCGATAGAAGATACCCGGAAAGCATACGATAGCGGCACGGCCTTTGCCAGAAAGGTAACTGAGAGCATGGAGTACAAAAGCAAAATCAGCCTTGGACTTAGGCGCAAGCACTCCCGCAGGGGCAAAGCGATCATCGTTGATGAGGGTAGGGTCATCGCTTCCAATCCAAGTCACCGAGTAAGGCGGATTGGAAACAATGGCATCAAATGGCTTTTCATCACCATAATGTGGGTCTCGCAGTGTGTCGCCCAAAGCAACATCGAACTTGTCATAATTGACGTTGTGCAAGAACATGTTCATGCGGGCAAGGTTGTATGTCGTGTGGTTGATCTCCTGCCCCCAAAAGCCGTCTTCGATGATGTGGTTGTCGAAGTGCTTTTTCGCTTGGAGCAGCAATGAACCGGAACCACATGCCGGGTCATAGATTTTGTTCACCGTTGTTTGCTTATGCATGGCAAGTTGGGCAATGAGCTTGGACACATGTTGCGGTGTAAAGAATTCCCCCCCGGACTTTCCTGCATTGGCGGCGTAGTTAGAGATCAGAAATTCGTAAGCATCACCAAATAGATCGATCTGGTTGTCTTCAAAGTTTCCAAAGTTCAAGCCTGCAACACCTCCAATTGTACTTGGCTTTGATGGCAAAGTGTCGTATATTTGCAATAGGAAGTGTCGTATTTTTGC